>JAGLPO010000023.1 GCA_023137275.1 Candidatus Parcubacteria bacterium
TTGCCGCCCCTGAACATGGCTTTGGCGCACAAAATGATAAAAGATACGCGCGTTTATAAACTGCTTAAAGGCTATCGGGGCATGCCTGGCGTTGATATCACGGCAATTCAGTTTTTATTATATAAATTCGCTTATCTTGTATCGGATTTTCCTGAGATAAAAGAGATTGATATCAACCCGTTCGCGGTTGATGAGCATGGCGGCATTGTTTTGGACGCGAAAGTTATTTTGGATAAAGCCGTAATAGGCAAAAAAATCAAGCCTTATTCTCATCTGGTAATTTCGCCTTATCCCAAAGAGCATATATCAAAATTTACAATGAAAAATAAAAAGAAAGTTATGATCCGCCCGATCCGCCCCGAGGACGAGTCAATGGAGGCGGAGCTGTTTAAAACCTTTTCTAAAGAAACCGAGCGCCACCGTTTTTTCGGTCCGATCAAAGAAATAAGCCATGAGCTTTTGGAACGTTATACGCAGATTGATTACGCGCGCGAAATGGCCTTGATCGCTGAATTAAAAACAGGAAATCGTCGTGAAATGATCGGCGTGGTCAGGCTGATCGGCGACCCGTATGGTAAAAAAGCGGAATTTGCCATTGTGGTCGGCGATCCTTGGCAGGGATTTGGGCTGGGAAAGCATTTTAGCGATTTAATTCTGAAAATCGCCAAAAACCGGGGTTATAAAAAAGTGTTTGCCAAATATTATAAAGACAATAAAATAATGGAGCATATTTTCAAGCAGCACGATTTTAAAATAAGCGATTTTGACAAAAAAACCAGATACGCCGAATTAATGTTGACAAAATAGTTGTAGTGTTTTAATATATTTTAAGTCAGTTTTTTTTAACATAAAATTATTTTCCACAAGGAGGGACTATGGAAGAGATTGAAATTACAGGGCATGCTGTAAAAGTATATGCTGTAAAAGAAAATGGGGTTACCTGGCACTATAACGGCAGCGAACTTGAGGTCGCTTATCCAAAAGTAAGAACAGTACCGGCTCGTATTCAAGAAATTTTGCCGGGGTGGGCCGAAGGTGTTGAAGAAAAATACAGGACGAAAGTTATTGATTATGATATTGAATATGATGGCACAAACAGTCGCGTAATCGCGGTGATAGCCTTGACAGCTTTGGCTGACATAAAAGCTTTAACACAAGAAGACTGGCTCAGTTTATTTAAAAACGCGAAAGAATTTTTTAACATGGTTTTTTTCCGCGACAATCCATTGCCTTGCTATTTCTAAAGCTCTTTCTAAACTAGGAAAACAAAAAAGGTCAAGAAAGCGATTAGCGTCTTGACCTTTTATTTTATTTAGAAAATATTTGTTTTTTGTGTTATAATGTTAATAAGATTATTATAAATATTATATTTTATAAATAAATTATATAAATAAATCTATCAAGTAATATAGGTTTATTTAATGTTTTTGTATGTCAAAATCTTTAGAGAATAGAGAGCTGACTGATGTGCTTTCCGCGTCAAATAAGCTATACAAGCCAACCAAAGCGCTGGTTAAAAATTCCAATGTGCCTGACTATGAAGGCACTATAAAAAAAGCGGCCCGCAATCCTCTTAAATTCTGGGAACAAGCGGCCCGTGAACTTCACTGGTTCAAAGATTGGGATAAGACATTTGATGACAAGAAAAAACCGTTTTATAAATGGTTTGTAAACGGTAAAATAAATCTCGCTTATAACGCCCTGGACAGGCACATAGGAACGCCGGTGGAAAAGAAACTGGCTATAATATTTGAAGATGAAACAGGCGTAGAGCGTAAATTTACCTACAAGCAGCTTTATCATGAAGTAAATAAGCTGGTTAACGCGCTTAGGGGTCTGGGAGTAAGAAAAGGGGACAGAGTGGCAATATACATGCCTAATATTCCGGAAATAACCATGGCCATGCTGGCAACCGCTAAAATTGGCGCTATCCATTCAGTGGTTTACGCCGGTTTTTCCGCCAAAGCGCTGGCTGACCGTATTAATGACGCCCGGGCCAAAGTGCTTTTTACGGCTGATGGCAGTTTTCGGCGCAACAAAGTAATAGACCTTAAATCAATCGCTGACCAGGCTTTAAAACAGACCAAAACGATAAAAAAAGTAATTGTTACCAAAAATAATAAACAAAAAGTTAAATTTAATAAGCGCCGCGATGTCTGGTACAAGGATTTTGTCAAAGGACAGCCAATAGAAGCTAAATGCGCGCAAATGGATGCTGAAGACCCTGCCTTTGTACTCTATACTTCAGGCACGACCAGCAAGCCCAAAGGCGTGATCCATGTCCATGGCGGCTACGCGACCGGCGTACTGCGCACCATTAAATGGGTATTTGACCTTAAAGGCGATGAAATTTTTTGGTGTACGGCTGATCCGGGCTGGATCACCGGCCATTCATATATTGTTTACGGCCCGCTCCTTGCCGGAATTACCACTGTCCAGTACGAGGGCATGCCGGATATTCCCAAGCCGGACCGCATTTGGCGCGTGATTGAAAAATACAAAGTAAATGTTCTCTACACCGCGCCAACCTTGATCCGGGCAATGATGAAATACGGTACGGCCTGGCCGAAAAAGCACAAAATGTCCAGTTTGCGTATTCTTGGCTCAGTCGGCGAGCCGATCAACCCGGAAGCCTGGAAATGGTATTATACGCACGTTGGCAAGCGCCGCTGTCCGATAATGGATACCTGGTGGCAGACCGAAACCGGCATGAATATGATCACCCCGCTGCCAAGCGCGCCGTTAAAAGCCGGCTCGGCCTGCAAGCCGTTTCCCGGCATTATCGCTGATGTGGTGGATAAAAAAGGCAAAAGCGTGCCAGCCGGCAAGGGCGGCTATCTGATAATAAAAAACCAGTGGCCGGCGATGATCCGGACAATTTTTAATAATCCAAAAAGATATATAAAAACTTATTGGTCCCAGGTTAAAGGCGCTTATTTTGCCGGCGATGTCGCTTTTAAGGACAAGGACGGATATTTTTGGATCCAGGGACGAACCGATGATGTATTAAAAGTTGCCGGCCACAGGATAGGCACGGCTGAAGTAGAAAGCTCTTTTGTGGCTCATCCGAGCGTGGTTGAGGCCGGCGTTATCGGCGTACCGGATCCGATCAAAGGTGAAGTAATTGTGGCTTTTATAATACTTAATCAAAAAGCCAAGCCGTCAGATGAGCTAAAATTGGAATTAAGAAAGCAAGTCAGGACCGGCATTGGTCCGCTGGCGGTTATAAAAGATATTAAATTCGTGGATAAATTACCTAAAACACGCAGCGGCAAAATAATGCGCCGCGTTCTCAAGGCTAAGGAGTTAGGCTTGCCATTGGGGGATACTAGTTCGTTAGTTTGAACAGACAACAGAAAACAGACAGCAGACGACAGACGACAGTTTTAATTATACAACAATTAGGAAAATTTATTTTGATTAACAAAACAAGGTTTTTACACCTTGTTTTGTTTAGTTTTTTATTGTTTATCTGCCGTCTCTCTACACATCCAAATTCTCTACTTTCTTCGCGTGGGTCTGGATAAATTTTTTGCGCGGGGCAACATCGCTGCCCATTAGCATATCAAAGATTGAATCAGCCAAAGCCGCGTCTTCAACCGTTACCTGCTTCATCATTCTGGTTTCCGGATCCATAGTGGTTTCCCAAAGCTGGTCCGGGTTCATTTCCCCCAAACCTTTGTAGCGCTGAATATTAATACGAGTTGGTTTCTTAGCCGCTGTTTTAGCATCTGCCTCAATGTTATCGGTATCCTCTGTTGGATTTTCCGAAATTTCCGCTTTTATTCCGCCCATTTCTTTGATTATTACTTCTTTTTCTTCTTCGGTGTAAGCGTATTTTATTGTTGCGCCTTTTTTAAGCTGGTAAAGCGGCGGCTGGGCAATGAAAAGATGGCCGTTGGTGATAAGCGGGGTAAAGTGTCGGAAAAATAAAGTTAATAAAAGAGTGCGGATATGGGCGCCATCCACGTCCGCGTCAGTCATAATTACTACGCGATGATATCTTAGTTTTGATACATCAAACTGATCGTCAATATTAGTGCCTAATGCTATTACCAGATTTTTGATCTCGTTATTAGCCAGCATCTTGTCCAATCGGGCGCGTTCAACATTCAGAATTTTGCCTCTTAGCGGTAAAATAGCCTGATAACGGCGGTCCCGTCCCTGCTTGGCGCTGCCGCCGGCCGAGTCGCCCTCAACAATATAGATCTCGCATTCCTCGGCTTTGCGGCTGGAGCAGTCGGACAATTTGCCGGGCAAGGTCATGGAATCCAGAGCGCCTTTCCTAAGTATTGAGGCGCGGGCATTGCGCGCGGCCATTCGCGCCTGAGATGAAAGGATGCATTTGCCCACAATTTGAGCGGCTTCCTTGGGATGCTCTTCCAAAAATATCGCGAAAGTCTCGCCAAAGACCTGTTCAACATAAGTTTTCATTTCCGCGTTGCCCAATTTGCCTTTGGTCTGGCCTTCAAATTGCGGATCAGTAAGTTTTACGCTGATTATTGAGGTGAGACCCTCGCGGACATCCTCGCCGCTTAAATTTTCGTCTTTTTCTTTAAGCAAATTTTGCGCGCGGGCGTAGGTATTAATGGTGCGGGTAAGGGCCGTGCGAAAGCCGATCAGGTGAGTGCCGCCTTCCGGATTATAAATATTATTCGCGAAAGACAAAACGGTTTCATTGTATTCATCATTATACTGCAAAGCGATTTCCACCTTTGAATCGTTTATATCCTTCTCAACGTAAAAAATAGTGTTATTTTTTACCGTCTTGTTGCGGTTAAGAGTCTTGATATAAGCCTTTATTCCGCCTTCAAAATGGAATTTGTAATATTTTTTTCTGTGATCTTTCCGCTTATCTTCAACAGTAATAGTAATACCTTTGGTAAGATATGATTGTTGGCGCAAGCGGTCCAGAATCTTACCCCAGCTATATTCGGTTACGCTGAATATTGTAGTGTCAGGCTTAAAGGTGATTTTGGTCCCGGTTTTACGCGTAGAGCCGGTAGAACGGATCTTTTTTATGGGTTTGCCGATCTTATACTCCTGCTCCCAGACTTTGTTGTCGCGATATACTTCGGCTTTCATATGCTCGGAGAGCGCGTTAACGACTGAAACGCCAACGCCGTGCAGGCCGCCGGAAACTTTATAGCCTCCGCCTTCGCCGAATTTTCCACCGGCATGAAGCTTGGTCATTACTGTTTCCAAAGCCGATACTCCGGTGACTTTATGCTTGCCTACCGGAATGCCGCGTCCGTTATCCGTTACTTCAACCATGCCGTTATCAAGCAGGGCTACGTTTACTTCAGTGGCATAACCGGCCATGGCTTCATCAATTCCGTTGTCAACCACTTCCCAGATCAGATGATGCAAGCCGGTTGACGAGGTAGAGCCGATATACATTCCCGGGCGCTTCCGAACCGGATCCAGGCCTTCAAGAACAGTAATTGAGTCAGCACCATAACCGGAATTTTTAGATTTGGCTTCTGTTTTTTTTACAGATGATTTTTTTTCAGTTTTTTTAATAATTTTTTCAGGCATTTATTTTTTTTCTTTATATAATTTATTAATCTATAAATTTGAAAGTGGAGAGGATTGTTCCTTATTTTTTTAAGTAATTGTTCTTGATTTTTGTTTTCTTCTTGATCTAAATCTGAATTTTGAAGCGAATTTTGGGTTTGATTTGGCATAGATTTTTGTTTAAAATTTAAAACATTAAACTATAAAATCCAAATAATTTTTTTGATTGATTATTTCAAACTCCGCGTTGGAATAAGTTTCTTTCCAAAGTTTCGGCTCTTTAAACTTTTTATTGCCCCATTTGATTTCATAACCGAATAGCTTCCCCTTTCTTTCTTCCACCCAGTCAATTTCTTTTTGGTCATAAGTCCGCCAAAAATAATTATTAGAATGAATCGTCTGATAAGCCTGCTTTTTTAATCTTTCCATAACAATATAATTTTCCCATAATTCTCCTGTGTCGTTTCTGAGATTAAGAAAATTAAAATTATTAATTACAGCATTGCGAATTCCGTTATCATAAAAATAATAACGGGAAGTTTTCGCGATTTCTTTTCTTAAATTGCGGCTAAAACCCCTAATATTTACAACAATAAAAGATTTTTCCATTAAATCCAAATAGCGGGCGACAGTATCGCTATGCAAATCCAGTGAATTTGCCAGCTCTGACAGGGAAACCTCTTTGCCTATTTGAAAAGCCAACAGAGTAAGCATATCTCTTATTTTTTTTGGATTTTTAACTTGTTCTATTTCAAAAATATCCCTGAACAAATAAGAGTCAATTAATTCACCAAGATAATCCTGTTTTTCTTCGTTTGATTTTAAACTGAATAATTCAGGATAACCGCCATAGATTAAATGGCTTTCAAATACTTCCCTGTAATAAGTTTTATCTTCAATGGCAATTATCTCTTTTGCTGAAATTGGATAAAGATGAATTGTTTTTTTTCTTCCGGTTAACGGCTCGCCGACTTTTTGCGCCAAAGAAAAAGACGCTGATCCGCTGGCAATAATTTTTATTTTAGGAATATGATCAACAATCAATTTTAAATTAAGTCCGATATTCGGAATTTTCTGCGCTTCGTCAATAATCAGCAAACTATTTTTTCCAACAAAACTTTTTAATTTTTCTATTGACTGGGAAGAGAGTTCATTTTGAATAATTAAAGTTTCTCCATTAACAAATTTTATTTTTTCGGTATTTTTCAAATTTTTTTCCAACTCTCTTAAGACTGTTGTCTTGCCAACTCTTCTGGGACCATAAAGCAGAATCACTTTACTTTCTTGTAATTTTTTTTCAAGTAAACTATAAGCTTGCCTTTTAATTAGCATAATAGTTGAATTTATTATAATTCGTCTAGTTGACTGATTGTATTATAACAAATTATACTGTTTTGTCAAATTTAATTTATGAATTTAAAAGTGGAGATAGCTTTATCAATATTAGGATCAACACTATTACTTGTTTGCGTATCAACCGGATATGATATGTCATATATAACTCCATCTCTAATAGTAATAAAACCTCCTTCTTCGTTACCCATATGTTCAAAATAATATTTCAAAAAAAGCTGGTTATTTATATAAAGTTCATCTATTAATTTTCCACCTATAATAAATCTATCTATTTTTTCAATATCTTTTTTAATATCATCTAAATTATTTATCTCCATATTTTCCCAAACTAAAACATCTTTTTCGCTATAATAACGAATATCAATTTTGTCATTAATCCCGCCTTCTCGTAAAGAACCGCAACGATTTTGCCAACTACTAGGAAATGTTATCTCAAAACCGCCAATAAAATCTCTGTAAGTATGCAATTGATCTATACTATTCATTTCCAGCTCTGTTTTTTTATTATTATAACAAACATCTCGAGTTATAAAATTAGTAATTTCACCAGTGCTTGAATTAATTGTTAATGTATCTGTTCCTGTTATTTCTCTGCCCCTTTCACTCGTTAAAACTGAATCTCTGTCATAAGTTATGATTTTGTCATCAACTGACCAAATGAAATTTCTGCCACTGGCATTTATTAAAAGATTAAAAGACGCTGGAATTATTTCGCAAAATCTATCAGCAGGACACTTATAAGGATTTTGTATTTGATAAATCCCAACCCATGTTCGTGGCAAAAAAGCTAAGGGCAAGCATCCAACAGAAAAAACTATTTTATTTTTGTTATTTGATAAAGCCATGTCAGTAAAACAATCCCCGGCATACTTTACATTTGTATCTTTATCATCTTTAAAAGCATCAGGATTATAGGCATAGCCAGAATTTTTCAAATATTTATTCGCATCATCTATAGTAAAAATGACTTCCTTTGTTTGGGAGTTTAAAATTGCTTTTTTGTCTTGTGAAAGTTCAATAGATTTTATTTGTTCTATTCTCATCTGACTACTATGTATATTACCCCTCGTCAAACAATAGCAAACTCCGCCGATAATAATCGCTACAAACACGACAAAAATCAAAACAATTAGAGGTGTTTTGAGGGTCATAAAAAGAAAATGCTCTTTTTTAGGTGGCTGCTCTTGATTTTCGTTTTGCTCTGAATTTTGATTTTGAATTTTGTGTTGCATGGATTTGTAGTTTTAACCTAATAAAAAATCTAAAATATTTACAAATTTAATTCCGGAATGCTTGATTGTCTGACCTTCCCAATAAATTAATTTCGCTTTGGACTTTTCAAATTCCGTTATTCCTTTTTCCAGTGATTTAATTTCCCTGTCCAATGTCTGCTTGTCTTCAAGGGAATAACAAACATTAAATAATTCAGAAACTTGATAGCCCTTTCTTATTAAAAAATCAATCTCAGTGCCGTTCTCCCAATAATAAGGCTGTTCCTTCTTTCTTAAAAATTCCATAAATACGATATTTTCCAAAAGCTTGCCAATGTCATTGCCGAATTTGAAAGAAACTGCGTTTCTTAAGCCAGTATCAATTGAAAATATTTTTTGCGGATTGTAAATTTGCTTTTTAACTGAAAAAGAAAAAAATGACGCAAACTGCAACAAAAACGCTTCATTAAAATATTCAAAATATCTTCTAATATTCTGACTGGAAATACCAAAATTTTTTTCCAGCTTATAAGAGGAAGTCTGTTTTGAAACATTTGAAAAAACAAAGCTAATAATTTCTCTAATGTCTTTTATATTTTTAATCTGATGTCTTAGAAGAATATCCCTTTCCACGATTGAATTAAAATACTCGGCTAAAAGAACTCTTTTGTTATGTTTATTTTTTTCAAGAACAATTCTCGGAAATCCGCCAAATTCAATATATTCCCTTAATTGATTGTAAAGCTTTGGCGTTTTTACAAGCGGATTATATTCTATTTTTTTAAAATTTAGAAACTCTTTAAAAGACAGTGGATAAATTGTTTTTGACACATATCTTCCGCTTAATAAAGTTGAAATTTCATTTTGAAGCAATTTAGAGGAGGATCCGGTAACAAAAATTTTTATATTGGCTTTTCGGTCATAAAGAGAAACCACGAATTTTTCCCAATTTTTTACTAATTGAACTTCATCTAAAAAAAGATAAATTTTTCCTTTGGGATTGTAAAATTCCAAATAAGCGTCAAAAAATTTAATTAACAATTCTAAATTTAAACCGCCGCCGAAAGACGGTTCTTCAAAATTAATATATAAAGTATTTTTTGGATTTACTTTTTTATTCTGGATTAAACCTTCTATAATCTGTAAAATAATTGTTGATTTTCCAGATCGCCTTACGCCGGTTAAAGCGACAATTTCCGGCATTTTTAAATATCTGTTTAATTCATCCAGATAAAACTGCCGCCTAATTCCTGTATCTATTTTCTGATTCCAAAAATTCCATTTGTCCAAAGTTTTTATTATTTCAGATATGTCCATAGCAATTGTATATTATTCATAATAATATGTAAATGGTATTTGTATATTATTATAATTTTTTGTTTTTGTCAAATTTATTTTTTATTTTTCAATAAATCTTTACTGTTTTGGTTTATAAGGCTTATAAGTTAAGGCAGGGGTTTATCTTGATGAATAGTATAAATTGGTTTTGAAACACATTTTCCGTTTTCTTTAGAACAAAGAAAAATTTTATGTGGCGAAACGACTTCTGGACAAGCGCATTGTTTATTAAAAATACCATTAGCAATTTTACAATCATGTTCGCTGATTGGATATTCTACGCAGTGTAATCCACACCAACCGCAAACTAATTTTTCCTCGCAAACTTTCTGACATTCTTCTAAACTATCAAATGGTGATTCAGCCGAACAGCCAGACACTTCTTTCATAACACATTTTCCCGTTTCTAAATTAAATTCATATCCCATATTCATCATTCTACAATAACCAATACCTTTAACTTTCTCCCCGCACCTCGCATCAAGCGCTGATTTTTCTTTGACTGTAAATTCGTTGGAATAGATTGTTTCCCATTCTTCCGGAACTTTGTGATACAGCGATGCTTGTTCATATAACGGCTTGTAATTTTCAGATACACAATTATATTCCTTACCCTTGTATTTAATTGTATAGCCGTTTCCACCACAAGACACATAATTTATGTCTATTGTTGCTCCGCCAACAATCCAAACATCTTTCGCAGTACAGGAACAGCCGCAAGCATCACAACTAGCACACCCTTTATTGTTGCCCTTAATCCAATTTCTACTTAATAGTAATTTCTCTAATTCCTTTGGAATATCTTTACTTTCACATATTATTTTCCCGATTTCTTTTGTGTTTATTACTCTCTGCTCTTGATAATAGAAAGTAATTCTATATTTTTCTAATTCTGGTTCGGATGCTGTCCAATCAAAATTATATTCTGAATTTGGTTTTAATTTGTCCTCGCCATCCCACTTGCAAAATTTTGACGACAGATTTGTCCACTCTCCATTAGAAAAACCTTGTAAACCGCATCCTACGCCATTTAAATGTCTTATCGGATTATTCAAATCATTTTTCACTGTTATGTTTACAATTTCTCCTTGCTCGTATTCTGCTTTGTCTGTAGTTAAACTTACCTCTTCTGCAATATTTTTTTCGCTTATACAATTTTCATTAAACAATTTCTCAATTTCTAAACATTCACTTTCTTCAGGATTATATGGATATTCAGAAGGTTTATTCTCACTACACCATTTAAACGAGTTTTCTAATGATTTGCAATATCTTTCTTTGAAAAACACCTTAACACAATTTCCTTCAGAGCAAGCACATTTTTCTTTATTATACCGATATGATTGCCAAGGCATAATTTCTACCTGAGGACAGGATACATTCACATGATCTTTAATTGATATCTCATACCCCGTCTTGTTGAGGCATGAAAAGCCCATGTTACAAGGACTATACTCATAACAATCTGAGTCTACGTTACAAGCAATCCACTTATCCCGAACAACTGGATCTGTTGTTTTCCAGCTTGTCGCATTTTTATAACACTCCTTAATCAAATACCCTCCTCCAACAATAACCGCCCCAAACACGACAAAAATCAAAACAATTACAGGTGTTTTAATAGCCATGAGAAGAAAGGGCTCTTTTTTAGGCGGCTGCTCTTGATTTTTATTCTGCTCCTGATCTAAATCTGAATCTTGATTTAAATTTTGGGCTTGGTTTTGCATAGAATTGGTTTACGCTTAATTAGCTAATATTAGCTTAATAAAACTTAAAAAATACGCTCATTTAGAGCGGTTATTTATTCTTAAATTTTAGCAAATAACTTGAATTTTTGCAAGGAGAAAAATTGGATAAAATTGGAAAAAAATTAAAAAATCTGGTACTATAAAGTATAGACCTCTTGTAAAATAATTCTTTCTACTGCAATTTCTATATTTTGGCAAATTTTTCCAAAAAAATTTTGGCCTATGCTATGGCATAAGCAAAAATTTTTTTGAAAAAATTTCCTCAAAATCTAAAAATTTCGTAACGAAATTATTATTTCACAAAAGGTCTTATGGTTAATTTACTGCGGGACAATTTATCCGGCGCGAAAAAAAACATAAAGGCAAAAAAGGGAAATTCCGCGCCATTGCCAATTATGCCCCCTGAACCGATAAAAAGCGCGGATAAAAGCAAGGTTAATATTGGCAGATACAAGGATCCGGAAGGATTAAGCGTTGGCAAGCTGGAAACCGGGCTTTGGTTCCTTAAGCATAGAAAAAAATTTCTTTATGCTTTATACGCGTTTTTAATAACTACCAGTGTTGTTTCCTGGTCTATTTTTATTTATTCTTTCGGCCATTATGTTTTAATAGGCATGGTTGAAGATTCAAAAATGCTGGATGATCTAACGCGTTTTAATAATGCGATTCCGATCATCCTTCTCCGACAAAAAGCTCAGCCGATCCTGGCTCAAACTCCGATTATTCTTATGGGCGCTGGAGCAAAAACTGATTTTGTCACCAAAATAATCAATCCCAACCTTACCCATTGGGCGGAATTCCAATATGTATATAAAGATAGCAATGGAAATATCATTGCCGAACATAAAAATTTTATTTTACCTAATGAATCAAAACATCTTTTATCTTTGGGGCATGACGGGCTTGGCTCAAAGCCGGATATAAAATTTGAATTCAGCGATATATCCTGGGGACGGGTAACAGCCCATGATTATCCGGACTGGGAAGCCTATATGGATGAGCATTTGAATATAGAGATCAGCGATAAAAAATTTACTCCGGCCATGAGCACCATCCTTACCGAGTCTTTAAGCTTGAATGAGGTGTCATTCACGGCTAAAAATTTGACCGCTTATAATTATTATGACGTCAATTTTATAATTTTACTATCTGATAATACGCGGATAACCAGCGCCAACCAATACTTATTGGAAAACTTTTTATCCGGTGAAAGCCGCGATATAGTTTTAACCTGGCCCGGCCGCCTTGGGCGTATCCGTTATATTGACATCGTCGGTGAAATAAATATTACTGACGAACAAGTATATGTAAGCCCGAAAGCGAGCTGGGAATAATAAGACAGCAGACAACAGTAAACAGACAACAGAATCCCGAGTACTCGGGACTGTCGCCTGTTTACTGTTTTCTAAAAAAATGTTGAGCAGAATAAACCTGGTAATTAAAAATTTTGATTGGATCCTTTTCGCGGCAGTAATGCTGCTGCTTTGTTTCGGCTTAGTGGAAATATATAGCATTGCCCTTAGCCAGGGAACGGTAGATCTTCTGAATTTTAAAAAACAGCTTGGTTTTGTAATTCTGGGAATAGCGGCTTTATTTATTTTCGCGAGCATAGACTATTTGAATCTGCGAAGCTATAGTAATTATATATATATTGTTGGCGTTTTTTTGCTTGCCGGGGTTTTATTTTTCGGTGAAACCATTAGGGGCACGCGCGGCTGGTATAATCTGGGCCCGTTTACTTTGCAGCCGGTTGAGTTTGTTAAAATAATATTGATTGTTTATTTGGCCAGATATTATTCCAGCGTTTCTATTAAGATCAGCCCGTTAAAACATTTGATCATATCCGGCCTTGGTACCGGAATATTCGTGATACTGATAATGCGCCAGCCGGATTTTGGCTCGGCAATGATCCTTTTTCTGGTCTGGGCTGTTCTTTTATTTTTAACCGGCATTAAAAAACTATATATTTTGACTATTTTCGCCATAATGATCATGATGATGTTGATTGGCTGGTTTTTCTTTTTTGTTGATTATCAAAAAGACCGGATAATGACTTTTTTAGATCCGCAGACAAATTCGCTGGCTCAGGGATATAATATTGAACAGGCAATGATCGCGGTCGGTTCCGGCCGTCTGATCGGGCAGGGGATTGGCTTTGGCTCTCAATCCCAGTTAAAGTTCCTGCCAGAGGCCCAAAATGACTTTATTTTCGCGGTTATAGCCGAAGAATTAGGATTACTTGGAGTTACTCTGGTAATTATATTTTTTGCCGTATTCTTTTTTAGATTGATCAGGGGTATACGGTCTTGCCCCAATGATTACGGGGTTTATTTCCTTTTAGGGGTGATAACCTTGATTTTTATTGAAATGTTTATTAATATTGGTATGAACATCGGAATACTTCCGGTAATCGGCATTTCCTTGCCGTTTTTAAGTTATGGCGGTTCGGCAATCGTTTCCAGCTTAATTTTGGTCGGTATTGCCGAAAGTGTTATAATTAGATCAAAATTAAAATACTAAATTATTTTGAATTACGAAATGCGCTTTTTGTCATTCCGAGCCCGCAGGCGAGGAATCCCTTAACCGCGGATAGTATACGAACCAAATTTAAGGGATTTCTCTCTCCACTTCGCTTTGTTCGAAATGACAAAATTAGGATTGTTTTGTAATTCAAAGAAATTACAAATTTAATAATAAAAAATAATAAAATGAAAAAACTTATTTTAAACGCAATTAAAAGAACAGGTGATGATGGTAGGGCGGCGAAAATCGCGCAAGCCGGCCAGGTTCCCGCAGTATTATATGGCGGGGATAAACAAAACGAACATTTGAAATTAGGCGCCAATGACATTGATCAAACATACGCCATTGCCGGTGAGTCAAGCTTGATTGACTTAAGCGTTGATAAAGCCGGTGCGATTAAAGTGATCATTAAAAACATCCAGCGCAATCCAGTAAATGACAAAATTATTCACGTGGATTTTTATCGGGTAGATATGAACAAACCGATTGATGTGGAAATACCGCTTAAATTTATTGGCGACCCTAAAGCCGTTAAAGATCTTGGCGGCACCTTGATCAAAAGTTTGGAATCAATACGGGCTAATTGTTTGCCGGCCGATCTGCCGGAAAATATTGAAGTGAATATTAACCCTTTGGAAACATTCAGCGATACTGTCAAAGTTTCGGATTTGCGAATTGATAAAAAAATTAAGGTAATAAATAGTCCCGAAGATGCCGTTGCCAGTGTATTAGTGCCGCGATTAGTGGATGAAGATGAGGAAGAAAAGAAAAAAATCGCTGAAGGTGAAGAAAAAGCAAAGGAAGCCGAAGGCGAAGAAAAAGCCGAAGGCGCTGATGGAGGCAAGGGAAAAGATAAAGAGAAAACAGACAAAAAATCTGATGGAAAATAAATCCAGCACCTTTAAGATGGTGTCTGATAAAAAAAACATAGAGGATATTGGCTTAGATAAAAACGAAGAGACAGGAATAAAAAAATATTACATTTGGTTTTTTATTTCCGCGTTGTTTTTCTTTTTCTCTCTGGCGCTTTCAGCGGGTGTGTATTTTATAGTTACCCGGCCGGTTGAATTTTTTGAAGATCCGCTTAAGGCTTTATCTGTCAAACTCGGCCTGAGCGTAGAACAATCAGTAGAAAGCAACCTGGTGCCTCGCCGGATTGACGGTGTAATGGTAAAACCGGGAAAAGAAAATTTTTATCCCTTGGCTATAATGATAGATAATCATTTTGAGGCCAGGCCGCCATCCGGCCTTTCTAAGGCCAATTTGGTGATTGAAGCGGCCGTGGAAGGCGGAATTAGCCGTTATTTGGCATTTTACGCTTCCGGAGAAATGCTTGACAAGATCGGGCCAATCCGTTCAGCCCGGCCTTACTATGTTGATTGGGCCCGGGAATTTTCCGCCCTCTACGCCCATGTGGGCGGCAGTCCTGAGGCTTTGGTTAAAATGAAAAAGGAAAACGTTCTTCATATAAATGAATTCTATAATGGCAGCTATTTTTGGCGCGGCCAACAACAAGCGCCGCCGCACAACGTTTATACTTCAAGCGAGAAGCTGGACGAATATCTGGAAAACAAGGGATTAACAGAAGGTAAATATTTTAGCTGGCAGTTTAAAGACGATGAGAATATAAAATCCCGGCCTGCCACTTCAACTATTGCGATAAGCTATCCCTCGGCCTATTATCGCGTGCGTTGGCAGTATGATCAAAATAGTAATAATTACGAACGTTTTTTAGCAAGAGAGCCGCACCGGGATGTTGACAGCAAAACAATAAAAGCTAAAAACGTAATTATCCAGCGGATCGCCAGGCGTGAAATTGATGAGCTTTTGCGCATTGAACTGGACTATATCGGCACCGGCACGGCAATGGTCTGCATGGACGGCAAATGCGCGGACGGAATTTGGCAAAAAAAGAGCGCGACCGCGCGCACCAGATTCTATGATAATGATAATAATGAGTTTCTTTATAACAGGGGAACGACTTGGATACAAGTAGTAAACCCAAATACATCTCTGTCATTCTGATCCGCCAGCTGGCGGAGAAGAATCCCGTGGATACAGTCACGAGATCCTTCGTCGCTCCGCTCCTCAGGATGACACCTACTTATATCTTTTCTATTTTAACCAATCTATCAAGGCCTCTTAGGTCTTTTTTTATTTGAAATTTATATTCTGGTAATTTTTCTTTTATCAGTTTGGCGATTGGGCCGCTCTGTCCGGCATCAATCTCGCAAAGCACTGTTATTTTTTTGTTTTTTAAAGTTTTTAATTGCTCAAACAATTCGCGATAATATTTAAGCCCGTCAGAGCCGCCCAAAAGGGCGTTTTTAGGCTCTGTCTGGACAGTGGGGGAGTTTTTTAGCTGTATTGGCGTTAAATACGGCAAATTAGCGGTAATTATTAATTGGGGATTGGGGATTGGGGATTGGGGATTGTTTATTATGGGGGATAACAAATTACCCTGAAGAAATTTTATATTATGGAGATTATGAAGCTCTGCATTTTCTTTCGCGATTTTCAATGCTTTTTTAGACATATCAGTCGCGATAAATCTGCCAAATCTTATTTTTTTAGCCAGCGTAATAATTATACATCCGCTCCCTGTGCCCACATCAATGAAGATTATCTGCTGTCTGCTGTCTGCTGTCTGCTGTCTTATAACATCCACCATCATTTCCGTTTCCGGCCGCGGCACTAATACGTGTTTATTCACTTTAAATTTTAATCCATAGAATTCCTTTTCTTTAACCAAATAAGCCAATGGCACTCCCTTTATTCTTCTGCGCACTAAACGATTGATTTTAAATATTTGAAATTTTGTCAGCTTAAATTTTGGCCGGGCCAGCATCCATTCTCTTGGTTTTTTTAAAATGAAAGACAATAAAAGATCCGCGTCTAAGCGCGGGGTTGGAATTTTGTTTTTTTGCAATTTTCGCGCAGATTCTATTATGGCTTGATTTATTGTCATAAGAGTGTTAAGGTAAAACGAAAATTAATGGGGAATAATTTTTTGCTCATTTTAACGATAACATAAAAAAGGAGAAAAATGTGATTATAAAATTAGACATTGAAAAACAGCCTAATCTAATAACAATGAGAGAAATAGCATCAAATACGCTGTTAAAAGAGATAGGAAAGAGCTTAATACATAATTTCGGCGGCACACCAAGTCGTCACTCAAACTCACCATCTGAAAGAAGTTCAAGGATTTTATTAATACACGGTATAATAAATATTAACAATAAACTTGTTAAAGATATCATTATCAGCTGTTTGCCTGCATTAAATTTAAAGGAAATAAAAAATGATAATGATGACGACGATATTATAGTTTTAAAAGAAAGGGGTAATATAATATTTTCAATACTTCCTGCAACCTCATCTTTGATGGTTAATGTTAATTTGCAGTAATTTCCAAAGTTTGATTAATTTTGATAACACGAAAAAGTTAAGAGTTTAGGGCCGTTCAGTTTACTGGGCTGCCCTTTTTAATTCCTCAATAATCATATCAATACCGCCATCCATGATCCTGTCAATAGAATGCCAGGATTTTTTTATTCTGTGATCCGTGATCCTGTCTTGCGGAAAGTTGTAAGTGCGGATTTTTTCACTGCGATCGCCAGACCCCACTTGTTCTTTCCGCGCTTTTGCTTCTTTAGCCGCTTTTTTTTCTTCTATTTTGGCCATAACCCGGGAGCGCAGCACCTGCATAGCTTTTTCTTTATTTTGTTGTTGGGATTTTTGGTCCTGGCATTGCGCTATAACCCCGGTTGCCAGATGGGTTACGCGGATGGCCGAATTAGACGTATTCACGCTTTGTCCGCCCGGTCCGGAAGCGGAATAAACGTCAATTCGGATATCCTCGTTTTTAATTTCCATATCTGTTTCCTCGGCTTCGGGCAAAACCGCCACAGTTACGGCCGAAGTATGGATGCGCCCCTGTTTCTCGGTTTCCGGAACGCGCTGAACCCGGTGAGTGCCGGCTTCGTATTTAAGGTCTTTATAAACATTTTTTCCTTTAACTTCAAAAATAATTTCCTTTAGTCCGCCAATGCCGATATGGCTGGTATTTAAAATATCTATTTTCCAATTTTTATTTTCAGCATAATGGGAATACATACGGAACAGATCAGCCGCGAACAGGGCTGATTCATCCCCGCCGGTACCGGCGCGGATCTCCATAATTATATTTTTTACGTCCAAAGGGTCGCTTGGCTTAAGTTCCAGATCAATTTGCTTTTTAAGGCTAGCCAGCTTAATCTCCAATTCGCCCTGCTCAGCCTTTGCCATTTCCACAAGCTCGCTGTCTTTTTCGCTGTTAATAATATCAATATTCCCTTTAATCTGTTGTTCAATATTGTCATATTCTCTGATTAAAGCGATCAAACCGCGCAGTTCGGCATGGCGTTTTGAAATCTTTGCCAGTTTTTCAGGGTTGTTAATAATACCGGATTCACTAAGCCGGCTTTCCACTTCAATAAATTCTTTTTTAATTTTTTCGTACATTGGTTAGACGGCAGACAACAGACGGCAAACAGCAGAATCCCGAGTACTCGAGGCTGCCGTCTGCTGTCTGTCGTCTATAATAGTTTTAAAAAGATAAGTATTTAATAAAAAATACATACCACTATCAAAGACGGTATGTATTAAATATAATATTTATTTCCCTTTTTTCGCTTTGGCTTCCAGGTCTTTCATGTTGACCTTTACTGTCCGCTTGGCCCGAGTAGCGTCTTTGGCGGCTCGTTTAACAGCCTTGCCTTTTCTGGTTTTAGCAACCTGATCTTTAACTTTAACTTTAGCCTCAAATTTCTCAACCCGGCGGGCAGTATCAACCAGCTTTTGCTTGCCGGTATAGAAAGGATGGCACATTGAACAAAGCTCAGTTTTGATCTCAGCTTGCGTTGAGCCGGTGGTAAAATTGTTTCCACAAACGCAAATTACCTTAGCCTTTTCGTAATATTTTGGATGGATATCTTTTTTCATAGTCTTTGATTTTGATTCATTTACTTATAATACGATATTTACATTACCATAAAAGTATATTCTTGGCAATAGTTTGGGCTATTAGTTAAAATATGGTATAATTATTTTAGAAAAAAGAAAATTGGAATATAAATAATTCCCATGCAAAATAAAACTAAAAATTTTGAAACATTTTTAAAGCGTTTATTTTGGACTGATTCAAATAGTAAAGAAACTAATTCCTGGCACAGAGAGCAGGCGATGCTAAGAAAAGTGAAAAAGCGGGGGAAGCAAACACTGCAAAATATTATCAGTCTTAATTTACCGGATATAAACACTCCTACGGAAGATATTGACAATCTGGCCGCTAAAAATTGGAATACAACGGCCACTAAGGCCAAGCAAAACCTTGTGTCCGGTAAAAATAAAACCAAGCCGCTTTTTGATTTTTTTAATCAGGAAATAAACCCCCACGCCCATATATCCAAATTTTTATCAGATAATAAAAATAAAGCCGGCACGATCAGACGCGAGGTTGAGGAAGAATTGCCAGGCGCTTCATGGCCGGCCAAGCTGGCAAGCGTTGCTGCCATGGCCTTGATCGCGGCCATTATGATCACCCGTTTTTCCCCGACACTGACAAATAGGATAATATCGGCGATTGATAGTATAGTTGTAGAGCCGGCAATAACAACCGCTTATTTATTCGGCGGCGAGTCGGCGCTGGCTACGCTTAATGTGAATGAGATCCCGGCTCCTTACCAATCTCCATCAGTTAACCAACCCCTTGATAGCAATATATTAGCTTCTTACATAGTAAATAACCATGAACAGCTTTCTCCAGATTACTCGGGCGATGCCGCGTATATAATTTCCAAAGAAGAACTGGACGGCCGCGTCGCCGGCGCCTGGGAAACTTATGATAATTTTGAACCAAGCGAAGAACTGACAAATATCTCCATTGACAAAAAATCCCGGCTGAAAGAGATGAAAGAAGTAATACTGGGCATATTTAAAAAAACCGAAGAAATACAAATTCAAATTTCTAAAAAACTTGAAGCCAGGCTTCTTAATAAAGTCAGAGATAAATAATTTGTAAATAATTCGTAACCCTTTACTTTTTGGCCTAAATATCGTAAAATATTAGATGTATTAATAATATAAGGATGCTAATTTTGCATCTTTTTGTTTATTACGAATTACAAATTTATTACGAATATACGAAAAAAAAATTAAGAAATTAACTAATATAATATGTCAGATACCCATATTAACGAGCGTGAGGAGCGTTTGCTAAAATTAGAAGAATTAAAAAAACAAGGGATTGATCCATATCCGGCCAGTACGAGCAGAAGCCATAAAATAGCTGAAGTTCTTAATGGCTTTGCTGAACTGGAAAAAAAATCCGTTAAGGTTACTGTTGTCGGGCGTTTGCGCTCCAAAAGAGGGCATGGCAATCTTAGTTTTTTAAGCCTGGAGGATTCAAGCGGACAAATCCAAATATTGGTTTCCAAAAAAGAGATAGACGCCGCGACGCAGATTCCTGAAAATTATAAAACAATCACTAAGCATATTGATGTGGGGGATTTTATTGAATTCAGCGGCGTTTGTTTTATTACTAAAAGGGGTGAGCAAAGTATTATGGCCTCTGGCTGGCGCCTTTTAGCAAAGGCGATCAGGCCTTTGCCAAACAAATGGCACGGTTTAAAAGACGAGGAAGAACGCTTAAGAAAACGATATCTGGAAATTATGTTTGATCCAAAAGTAAAAGATATGATCAGAAAAAAGTCTGTTTTTTGGCAAGCAGTAAGGGAATTTATGCTTACCAACGGCTTTTTGGAGGTAGAAACTCCGGCTCTGGAAGCAACCACAGGCGGAGCTGACGCCAGGCCGTTTAGCACCCATCATAATGCTTTGGATATGGATGTCTTTCTTAGAATTTCCATGGGTGAGCTTTGGCAAAAAAAATTAATGGTTGCCGGATTTGAAAAATCTTTTGAGATCGGCCGTCAATTCCGGAACGAAGGAATGGACGCGGAGCATCTACAAGACTACACGCAAATGGAATTCTATTGGGCCTACGCCGATTACCAAATGGGCATGAAGCTGGTTGAAGAGCTTTTTAAATACGTTGCTCAGGAGACTTTCGGAACACTCAAATTTACCATCAACAAGCATAAGATTGATCTGAGTAAGAAGTGGGAAATAATTGATTATCAGGAAACAGTTAAAAAATACACCGACATTGATATCCTGAATACCAACCTTAAAGAGATGGAGAAAAAACTTAAAGAGCTGAAAGTGGAGTATGATAAAAAAGGCTTTAATATCACCCGGGCGATTGATAATCTCTGGAAATACTGCCGCAAACAGATAACCGGCCCGGGCTTTTTGGTCGGCGTACCGGTTGCTGTTTCGCCGCTAGCCAAAAAAATGAAAGGCCGCGAAGAGCTGACCCAGCGCTTTCAGCCGATAATCGCCGGCTCGGAACTGGGCAACGGCTACTCTGAGCTTAACGACCCGGTAGACCAAGCCGCCAGATTTGCGGAACAGCAAAAATTGCGCGACGCCGGAGACGATGAAGCCCAAATGTATAATCATGAATTTGTTGAAGCCTTAGAATACGGCATGCCGCCAACCTGCGGCTTTGGCATGAGCGAGCGCGTCTTTAGCTTCCTAATGAACAAAACCGCCCGCGAGTGCCAGATTTTCCCTTTAGTCAAACCGAAAAAATAAATTCAGTATTTTAATTAAGTTTGGTTTATATTTTAAATATGCACACTTCAGTCGGCGCTATTATTAAAAATAATAAGAATGAAATATTACTGATTGACCGTGTTCAAATTCCTTATGGCTGGGCCGGTCCGGCCGGTCATGTGGACGCGGGAGAAACCCCTAAAGAAGCTTTAAAAAGAGAAGTCAAAGAGGAAGTAAATCTGGAAATAATAAAATTTTATGAACTATTTCATGAATTTATTCCCTGGAATAATTGTTCACGGCACCAAGGCCATGATTGGTTTTTGTACGAAGCCACAAAATGGCAGGGAAAAGCTCAAAAAAACAATAAAGAAGCCAAGGACATGCAATGGGTTAAAATAGATAATTTAAAAAATTTAAATATTGAAGAAGTCTGGCAATATTGGTTTAAAAAATTAAAAATTTTATGATATGAAAATAACAATCTGCGCCAGCATGCATTTTTCTCAGACTATGCTTGACACAAAAGAAAAAGTTGAAATAATGGACCAGCTTCTTGAAATGGGACATGAACCGATAATTCATCATCACTACATTCAGTCAGTAAAAGAAGGAAGAACAGATATTATGGATGTTATAGACAAAGGCGAACATGCAGAGCTAAAAATCAAGTATGATTATATTAAATGGTATTATAATGCGATTAAGGACAGCGACGCAGTTTTGATAGTTAACCTGGAGAAAAACGGGATTAAAAACTATATTGGAGGAAATACATTGATGGAAATAGGATTTGCTTATACGTTAGATAAAAAAATATTTTTACTAAACGGCGTACCGGAAATTAACTACAAGGACGAAATCATAGCCACAAAACCAACAGTGATCAACAATGATTTAACGAAAATAAATGACTAAAGATTTAAAATTTTACGAGTTTATAAAATTTCTAAATAAACTAAAAGAAGAAAAAAGATTTGTCGGGGTAAAGGGCATAAAAGGAGATAACTCAGCAGATCATACATGGAGATTGGCAATGATGGTTTTTATGACAACTGAAGTGTATGACATAAAAATTAATCTTCTTAAAGCTATTAAAATAGCCCTTATTCATGATTTAGTTGAAATAATAGCAAAAGATATAACTCGTGCTGACCGGGTAAAAAAGAATATATCTGATAATAAAAAAATTAAAGAAGAAAGAGCGGCAATGAAGAAGATAAAAAAAATGGCTCCTTTGGAAATCGGTCAGGAAATTGAAGATTTGTGGGAGGAATATGTTGAAAGAAAAACCAAAGAAGCAAAAATTGTTGCTAGCCTTGATAAGATAGAAGGTTTAATGACATTTTTTGAAAAAAGCAAACCGCGAAAATATTATGCTGACTATATAGCAACCTATTCAAACCCTTACTTTAAAGATACACCGGAACTTAAAAAATTATATACTCAACTACAAAAAGAAATGAAAAGTTCATATTATAAGAACAATATTAAATGGAAAAAAGAATATGAAAATATATAAATTGATAAATACTTTTTACTTTATAAACTTTACAACTTTTAACTAAGACTTATGTTAGACATTAAATACATTCGTGAAAATAAAGAGGGGATCAAGGAAGCGGCTAAAAATAAAAACATTGATCTTGATCTGGGCAAACTGCTTAAGCTGGACGAAAAACGCCGGGGATTACTTGCCCTGACCGACGATTTTCGAGGTGAGCGCAATGAATTGGCTCGGGCGGCAAAAGGTAAAAAACCGACAGCAGACCAAATTAAGAAAGGAAAGGAATTAAAAGATGAAACCATTAAACTAGAGCGTGAGCTGAGCAGGATTGAAACGGATTACAATGCTCTTATGATGGCAATTCCTAATTTGACATCTGATGATACGCCAATCGGTCCAGACGAAAGCGGGAACAAGATTATCCGTGATTATAAAAAACCAACTAAATTTGATTTTATTCCCTTAGACCATATGCAAATAGGGGAGAGCTTAGGAATAATAGACACTGAAAAATCCGCTCAAATTTCCGGTTCGCGTTTCAATTATTTATTCGGCGAAGCAGCATTGCTGCAGTTTGCCCTGATTCAATTTGTAATGGCCACGCTTACCAACAATAATATAATCGCCAAATTGGCGCGTGATGTGGGAAATCCATCTGACAAACCTTTTATTCCGGTTATACCGCCGGTAATGGCTAAGAGTGAAATAATGAAAAAAATGGATCGTTTTGATCCGATTGAAGACAGATATTACTTAGAAAATGATGATGTACTTTTGATCGGCAGCGCCGAACACACTCTTGGGCCACTCCATATGGATGAGATCATTCACGAAAAAGAATTGCCGATCCGCTATGTTGGCTATTCAACCGCTTTCAGGCGAGAAGCCGGAACTTACGGCAAGGATGCGGCCGGAATATTACGCCGTCATCAATTTGATAAAGCCGAGATGGAATCTTTCAGTACTAAAGAAAACGGTTTAAAGGAGCAGGATTTGATAGTCGCAATCCAGGAATATTTAGTAAGCGCGCTTGATATTCCTTATCAAGTGGTGGCTATTTGCACGGGTGATATGGGCAAGCCGGATTTTAGGCAGATTGATATTGAGTGCTGGATGCCGGGGCAAAATAAATACCGTGAAACCCATACTTCGGACTATATGACGGATTTTCAGTCACGGCGGCTAAACATTAAATATCAAAAATCCGACGGCAGCAAAGAAATAGTGCATATGAATGACGCCACTGCCTTTGCTATGGGCCGAATCTTAATAGCTATTTTAGAGAATTATCAGCAAGCAGACGGCTCAGTTAAAATCCCCAAAGTTCTGTGTCCTTTTATGCCGAACAATATTAAGGAAATTAAAGCACGAAAATAATTCAGTTATATTTATGCCTAAACTTAAACTTGCCTTGCTTCTTGGTGGCATATCCGGCGAACGGGAAGTGTCGCTTAATACAGGCTCTGTTATTTATGACGCTCTGGATAAAAGTAAATACGCCGTAACCAAATATGATCCAAAAACTGATCTTAAAAAGCTTATAGATGATATTGGGGATAAGAAAATAGATCTGGTTTTTCCGGCTCTTCACGGGCCCTTTGGCGAAGACGGCCGGCTTCAGGGCATGCTGGATATGCTTAATGTGCCGTATGTCTTTTCCGGCTGTCTGGCCAGCGCTCTGGCAATGCACAAAGTAAAGACCAAAATTATTGCTGAAGCAGCCATGATTAATACTTGTTCCTACGCGGTGATCAATAAGAATGAAAAGTTTAATCTGGATATTATTAATCAAGAGATCGGCTTGCCCCTGGTAGTGAAGCCAATAGAATTAGGCTCATCAGTCGGCATCAGTATAGCCAAGGATAATAAAGAGTTTAAAGAAGCGATAAAATTAGGATTTAAGCATGATAAATCGTTAATGTTAGAACAATTTATCCAGGGACGTGAATTAACAGTCGCGGTAATGGGCAAAGAGGGCGGGGGACAGGCTTTGCCGGTAATAGAAATAAAGCCCAAAATATCAAAATGGTTTGACTATAAAGCAAAATATGAAGCTGGCGGCAGTGAAGAGATTTGCCCCGCTAAAATCCCTGATAAAGTGCGTATTGAAATACAGGACCAGGCGGTTAGAGCTTTTAATGCGATTGACTGCAAAGACCTGGCTCGGGCTGATTTTATTTGGACAGAAAAAGAAAACAAATTTTATTTTTTGGAAATTAATACTATTCCGGGAATGACCGCTACCAGCCTGGCGCCTCAAGCCGCTAAAGCGGCAGGCATGGAGTTTGGAGAATTTTTGGATAGATTAATTGGATATAATGTTTAAACGCACTAAAAATTTACGTCTTTCCATAATTAAACAAATAGAGCTGGAAGCCAGCAAGTACCCTGATGTGATTTCCCTGGCTCAAGGCATACCCAGCTTTGATACGCCCGGCTGTATTAAGCGCCGGGTAGAACAAGCGCTTAAGAGGGGGGTGGTTGCGAAATATTCACTGGTACCGGGCCTGCCCGAACTTCGCGAATTAATTGAAGTTAGTTTGGCAGAAGAAAATATGTACTATGACTGGGAAAACGAGATTATAGTAACGGCAGGGTCAATTGAAGGCATTACGGCAACAATCATGGCTATTACCGCGCCAGGCGACGAAGTGATAATTCCGGAACCGACCTATACATCATACCGTGAGGTTTTATGTCTGGCCGGCTGCAAACCGGTTTATGTACCGCTTAACGAAGAAAAGGGCTGGTCTTTTGAACTAAAAAAATTTGAACAGGCAATAACGAATAATACCAAAGCGATTTTTTACTGCAACCCGAATAATCCGACCGGTACTATTTATAATAAAGATCAGCTTCTTAAACTGGCCGAGCTGGCAAAGAAACATGATCTATATTTAATTACCGATGATGTTTACAAGGATTTTGTTTTTGACAACCAAAAAATATTTTCCTTGGCCGAGATCCCGGAATTGCGGAAACGCGTGATCAGATTATTCAGCTTTTCAAAAGCATACGCTATGACCGGCTGGCGAGTGGCCTATTTGCATACCGATGCCGGTATTGCCAAGGAGATTTTAAAAGTGCATGATTCTTTGGTTACTTGCGCCCCGGTAATATCACAGTATGGCGCTCTGGGCGCTCTGGAAATGGGAGAAAAAGACGTTAAAAAATTCAGTATAGAGTATAAAAAACGCCGCGATCTGGTATGCGCGCGCCTGGATAAATTAAGCCAGTATTTTAGCTACACTAAACCGCAAGGCGCTTATTTTGTATTTCCAAGGCTTACCTCACCCCCCAACCCCCTCTCCTTCGCAATGAGAGGGGGTGAAGTTGATTCATGGACATTTGCTTTAGATCTGTTAAAATCCGCGCAGGTCGCGGTTGTGCCGGGCATTGCCTTTGGCCCTAATGGTGAAGGCCATATCCGGATCAATTTCGGCCGCAGTGAGGAAGACATTAACGAAGCAATGGATAGAATAGAAAATTATTTTAAAATTTCGCAAGGATTATGAAAACTATTTTCAAATATATATTAAGAATATATTTAAAATATATAACCAAGTTAGTTCTTTTAATCCATCAACCGACCATTATTGCTATTGCCGGAAGCATAAACAAGCCCTTTGCCAAAGAAGCGATAAAAAAAACACTTGAAAATCTTGGGTTAAATGCAAGGGCAAATCCTAAAAACTTTAATACCGAGATCGGCCTGCCCTTGGCAATCCTGGCACAAACCAGCGGCTATAATTCTTTTACTGACTGGCTGCCAATAATTATCGCGGCTCCCAAAAGAATTTTTACGCGCAAATTTCCCGATTATTTGGTGCTTGGTTTAGGCACTTCAAACCCGGGTGATATGAAATATCTGTTATCAATCGTGAAGCCGAAAATTACGATCATTACCGATATTACCCAGCGCTATTTAGAGAGTTTTTCCGACATGAACGAACTGGTAGGGGAGTATGAATATTTAATCTCCAGGATGCCCGCTTCCGGATTGTTAATAACTAATAATGACAACGCCCGATTAGTTGCGTTAAGCGAGAGGGCTAAATGCCGGGTAATTACTTTCGCTATAAAAAATCCGGCTGATTACCAGGCCAGAGACATAAAGCCGATCAACACAGGCCAAAAATTTTCTTTCCACTTTAAAAATAAGATTGAATCAGCGCGTATTAACAGATTTGGCAAACATCATATAATGGCTTTTCTTGTCGGCCGGATAATAAAAAATTATGTTGTCAAATAATAAACAAAGATCTAAAAGCTCTATCAAGATCAAGGGCAAGCTTAGATATTCCACTAAAAATTATCAAAATCCTTTTTTCCAAAAATCCGCTAAAAG
>JAGLPO010000024.1 GCA_023137275.1 Candidatus Parcubacteria bacterium
GAAATTATTGTTACCGGGACCGGACAAATTGAAAATCAAACAATAGAAGATCATGCGCGGCAGCAAATCAAGGATAATATCCTGGCTATTATACCTCAGCGTAATATTTTTCTTTTTAGCACAAGCAGATTAACCCAAACTCTTAACCGCAAGTATGCCCTTAACAGCCTGACAATAAAAAGAAAATTGCCAAATAGTCTGATTATTGATTACCGGGAAAAGGAGTACGCATTTATTCTTGAAGAAAATAATAATTTTTTCTATGCTGACAAGCATGGACATATAATAACTGAGGCAAATCTCCTGGAAGTAAATGAACGGGATTATCCTATTATATTAAATTTGTCAGATGATAGAATATATAATGACCAAACGCAAATTAATGCGAAATATTTAGAAGCTGTTTTTATCCTGTTTAATATATTTAAGGATCATTCCGAAGAGCTGAAAATAGAAAGGTATATAATAGACAAAGAAATAAATACAATTAAAGTTGGCATCCTGGCCGGTCCGCAGGTTTATATTAACATTGAAAATGATATTGACAAGCAAATAAATAAACTCCTGGTTATCAAGAATGAAAAGTTAAAAGATAATTTTGTTAATAAAACTTATATTGACGTCCGTTATGGCGATTCAGTGTATTACCGCTAAATAATACCTCACCCCCCAGCCCCTCTCCTAGAACAGGAGAGGGTAGCAAAAAGATGAAAAAATTTATACTAATATTAGCTAATTATTATATAAAATAAGCTAATATTAAACAAAAAACTTGATTTAATGGTTAAAAATAATTTTTTTTGGTATAATTGACATATAAGTATTAACAAATGAATCTAGCTACCATATTCGTAAATTCGTAATAGATTCGTAATTCGTAACATGGAGGTTGCATTTAAAATCGTATTCGGTATAGCAATAATAATGTTTTGCGCGTTAATTATTGGAATATTTTTATTAATTATAAAAATATTATTTTTATTTAATCCGGAAATAAGCATTTTAGGCATTAAGATGATGCCGGTTGCATCCTCATTCTGATATGAACAATACTTCGCTTAATCTACATTATGCGAAGTATTGTTAAGTAATCCGGTAGTATCAAAAAAGCACTAAATTTTAGCTAACATTTAAGATAAACCACTCCCCTAAGCACTTAGCGGAGTTTTTTATTATAGGCTCACTGCATAATAGGTTTTGTAACGAAATTTTCAGATTTTGAGGAAATTTTGCAGAAAAAATTTTTGCTTATGTGATAATATAGGCCAAAATTTTTTATGCGAAATTTACACCCGTCAAGCGAGTACAGGCCAAAATATGGAAATTGCAGTAAAAAATTATTATGCAGTGAGTCTATTACGGCAAATTATGATATAATTTAAGTATGTCAAAATATAAACCAATAATTGAATATCTAACAGACTTTTTGGATTATCTGGAAATTGAAAAAGGTTTGTCAGCTAAAACACAAGAAAACTACGCTCGTTTTCTTAATAAATTTTTTAATTGGCTCATGGATAAAAATTTAGACAAACTGTCCCCTCAAAAATTTACTACAGACCATATCTGGAAGTATAAAGTATATTTGTCCAGACATGTGGATCCGCGAACAAAAGAGCCGCTTAAAAAATCAACGCAGAATTATTACCTGATTGCCCTTAGAAGCCTCTTGGAATTTTTTGTTGAAAGGAAAATACCGTCGCTCTCCCCTAGCGCTGTAAAATTATCACGGAATAAAAGCAACAAACAAATAAAATTTCTTGCGTTAAAACAATTAGAAAGCCTGCTTTTGGCGCCAAACACGACTACAATTATCGGCCTGCGGGATCGGGCGATCCTGGAAACATTATTTTCCACTGGCTTGCGCGTTGCGGAATTAGTAAGGCTGAATTCCGAACAGTTAAGACTGCCTAAAACACCAAAGGAAATGGAGCTTTCGGTGATTGGTAAAGGCGAACGGGTGCGGACTGTATATTTTTCAGCCCGGGCTGTCAAGTGGCTTAAAAAATACCAGGATAAGCGCGCTGACATTGATGAAGCTATGTTTATAAATTATAAGCCGGGAATTGAAAAAAGCGGCCTTTCGCGCCGCTTAACCACTAAAACGATTGAAAATATTGTTAAAAAATATGTGTGTATCGTGGGCTTGCCGATAAATGCTACCCCGCATACTTTAAGACACTCTTTCGCGACCGATCTGCTTGCCCAGGGCGTGGATCTGCGATTAGTTCAGGAATTCCTTGGCCATGCCAACATCGCCACCACCCAGATATATACCCACGTTACCAATAAACAGCTAAAAGATGTTCATAAAAGACTGCATAGCGGACAAAGACTGAAGGAATAGCCAGCAAATTTTAAATATATTTATTTAAGAAATCGTTTGACTTTAGTTTATCTATATTTTTTGTTACTTGTTTATAAAATTTTGGATAGTGCTGCCTGTTTATCCATTTAAAGCGAAAAAATTGCCTGTACGGCGGTTTTTGGTGATGAGCCACTTCGTGGCATAAAGTACGTAAAATTGAAGAGATTTTCTTTGGTTTTCTTTATTTTGGTGTTAAAATATCTATTGTTATAAGACCGGTGCGCAAATTAGTTCTGCCAATTACAAAACCGCGTTTTACATTAACGCGGCGTATTCTTCTCATGGGTCGAAATTTAATTTTTTTATTAACCTTTAACAGGCTTAGCGCCAGATCGCAGACGCTTTGCACTTCTTCTTCAAACATAAATTAATTATTGCAAATAAGCCAGGGGGTCAACCGGGATGCCGTTTAAGCGCACCTCAAAGTGCAGATGCGGCCCGGTGGTCAGCCGGCCCGCGCCCGGAGTGCCCGGGAGTCCGCCGGAAAGGCCGATAGGCTGGCCCTGGACCACATATTCGTCTTCATTTACGAATATTTTTGACACATGGCCGTAAACGGTTGAGAGTCCGTCGCCATGAATAATCATAATATAGCCGTAAGCGCCGTTGGCCCCGTATTTTGTTCTGGCAACATAGCCGCTGGCCGAGGCCTTAAGCGTAGTCCCCTGCGCGGCGCGAATATCAATTGCCGGGTGCTCAAAGATATAGCGAAAAGGATAATCCGGATCATGGAAATATGCCGTAATTACATTTTTCGTAACCGGCCAAATAAAACCATTATCGTTAAATTCAAGCTTTGTGCCCTCCATTTGGGCAATTTTTGCCCTGACCAGCTTTTCCAGGCTGGCGATCTCAGCGGCCGCGTCTTCCTGTTCTTTTTTTGCCTGAGCCAGCAGTCTTTCATATTCACGCTCAGATTGCTTAACTTGCCCCAGGACGTAAATTTTGGTTTCTTTTTCCGAGCTCAGGCTTTGGCGGCGTTCAGCCAATTCTTCTTTTAATATCTGAAGCTCTGTTTTTTGCCCATCAAGAGTTTTCTTTTCTTTTTCACTTTGCCGCTTAAGCTTTTTATAATTTTCCAGGCTGTCTTCAATTTCTCTGTTAACATCTTCCAAATATTTTGATTGGCTTAAAAATTCAGAAAGGGTATCGTTAAGCAAAAGTATTTCCAGGGTGCTGACATTATCGCGCTTGTAAATAAGCCCAAGAACATTGGCGATATAATTTTTTTCTTTTTCAATTTGTTTGCTATTTTCTTCTATTTCCAGATCTGTTTTTCGTATCTCCAGATTAGTTCGCTCAATATCAGTCTCAACCAATTCAATATCAAGCTCGGCCTTAGCCACCCGGTTGTCAAGTATGGACAGCTGATTATTAAGCGAAGCCTGTTCGCCCTGCTTGGCGCTAATGGTGTCTGAATATTTTTTTTGCCTGTCTTGCAGCCTTTCAATCTCTTTTTTCTTATCCCCTATTCCATTATTTAAATCTTTCAGTTCTTTATTAAGAAGTGAAGCAGTGTTATTGTTATAGTCAATTTGCGCGCCGGCACTTTTTTCATTAGCAATAAAAATAAGATTTACGCCAGCCGCGCATAAACCAATAACAAGTAAAAATAATACCAATTCATTAATTTGTATCTTTATCTTTTTCATATTTCTTACGCTCCTATTATAACATTTTATCAGCTTTTTGAGAACAATATAAAACAATATAAAAACACCTAGAAAATAAATTTTGTACTAGGTGTTAATAATTTATTTAATACTAGCTAATTTTATTCTTTTTAAGGTAATTTCTTTACCTAATGCTTCGGCTACTTCAAACGGACCGGGGCTGGCCTTGCGGCCGGTAAGGGCAACGCGCATGGGCCAAAGATAATTGCCGATACGCAACTCTTTTGCTTTTAAATAAGACACTATCCCCTCTTCAATTGAATCATTAGTCCAACAATCTTCTGGAATTTTATTTAATAATTTAATTATTAATTCCAAATTTGGCTTTACTTCGCTTGGCTCCATTTTTTTCCAAACCAGCATCTCTTTATCATATTTAAGTTTATCCAAAAAGAAAAATTCTGTTAACTCCCCTATCTCATCCAAACGTTTCAATCTCTCTTGTTCAATAGAAACAACTTTTTTAATATATTCTGTTGTCTGTCGTCTGTCGTCTGTCGTCTTTGATAAATTTTTCTCTAAAAACGGCATGCACAGATCGACCAGTTTTTCAATTTCCATTTCCCGGATATAATAACCGTTTAAATAATCCAGTTTTTCAGTATCAAATATCGCCGGACTGGTGCCGATTTTTTTGTAATCAAATTCTTTCTCCAGTTCTTTAAGTGTAAAAATCTCATTATCCCCTTTTGAGTGCCAGCCCAGATGAGCGCAAAAATTTATTAAGGCTTCCTTTAAATATCCTTTAGCCTTAAAATCTTCCACGCTTACGTCGCCCTGGCGCTTGCTTAACTTGCCCCCGGTTTTATTAAGAATCAGCGGCATATGAATAAATTTAGGCGGTGTCCAATCAAAGGCTTTATAGAGTAAAATATTTTTAGGAAAACTCGGTATCCACTCCTCTCCCCTGACAACATGGGATATTTCCATCAGGTGATCATCCACTACGCTGGCAAACTGATAAGTTGGGATCTTGCTTGATTTGATCAATACATGGTCTTCTAACTCGCCGGAATTAAATTTAATATCTCCTCTAAGCTCGTCATGCGCAATTACTTCCACGCGCTTAGGCATTTTCTGCCTAATAACAAACGGTTTATAGGCCTGTAAATTTTTCTTAATCTCTTCATCGCTAAGATCGCGGCACTTGCGATCGTATCTAGGCGGCTCTTTTCTTTTTTGTTGATCCTCGCGCATTTTTGTAAGACGCTCAGGCGAGCAAAAACAACGATAGGCTTTACCTCTGGCCAATAATTTTTTCGCGCAGCGCTCATAGATATCCAGCCTATTGGTTTGGGTGTATGGCCCAAATTCGCCGCCAATATGATCTCCTTCATCAAATTCAATTCCGGTCCAATTTAATATTTCAACTAATTTTTTTACCGCCCCTTCCACTCTACGCTCCTGATCCGTGTCTTCAATACGCAAAATTACCTGGCCGCTCTGGCTTTTAGCTGTTAAATAGGCAAAAAGAGCGGTCCTAAGACTGCCAATATGCAAATAACCGGTTGGGCTGGGTGCGAAACGCGTTCTTATTTTAGACATTTATTTAAATTTCTCATTACGTAATCATTACGTAATTGCTACTTATAAATAATTTGATATATTAAACAAAATACTTAATAATAGTAGCACGGATACAATTATTAAAGCAATACGCAGCTTATAGGCGACTTCCTTGTCATGCAAACGCTCTTTTTTAAGCAAGGCGTTAGTAATATCATTTACAATATAAAGATATTTTTTTAGTTTAAACTCCATATTATTGCTTTCGTTTATTAATATTTTTATATGTTGTGCTATTCCTGCTCCCAACTGCTTCAATTACAAAATCACCATTTTTGTAATAAAAAATTAACCGGATATTGCCTGAACGCAGGCGAAAATATCCGCTATCCTTGATTTTCTTTATATCCAAGCCTTTTATTTCTCTATTTTCTAATTGTTTAATTTTGCTTATTAGGGTATTCTTTTCTTTTGGAGATAGTTTATTTATGAATTTTTTTATCTTATCCATCAATGTCTTCCAATATTTTAATAAATTTCTTTAATTCAATTCCTTTGCCTTTATTATCTCTGCTAGCATCAAAAATAATATCATAACCTTTTCTTTTCTCATTTCTAATTATTTCTTTAATTGAAACATCTTTATTTTTTTTGGAAGTAATTTCTATAGGCTCAATTGTAACTTTATTTTCTTTAAAATTTAATAAAAATTGATCAGTATTAAATTGTTTTCGCCAAATAGCCGGCAATGTAATCTGCCCTTTTGACGTGGCTTTTATTATTTTAGTCATTTATTTAAAATTATTAATAAAGTAAGAATATCCTACATTCTTACTTTATCATTCTATTTATTTTCCGTCAAGTTGTCTAAATTTTTCTAAATATTTTCGCATTGCTTTCTGCCGATGTTTATGAATTATGCCCATAATATCGGCCGGGTCAGCCCATTTCCAGGCCAAATGATCCCAATAATTAATTTTAATATCCTTGTCTTCACCTATAAATTCAACAATGATCAATCCCTGTTTTTGCCCTTTGTAGCCGGTGCGCTTCATATATATCGCGCCCCGATGCTTGGGCGAATCTATGGGAAATTTATATTTATGCAAATCAGGGTATTGGTTTTTAAAAGAAAATTTATTATTATTTGTTTCTTCTCTTAGCTCTTTTAATCCGGCTTGTTTAAGGCTTAGCCGGTCCAAACCGCCTTGCGGCAATTGCCAATGTCCGGGATCGTCCGCTCTTTCAACAATAAAAATTTTATAATGATTATTTTCTTTTTTATACAGCAGACATGAAACACTGGGCCGGTATTTAAATGGCAGGATAAAACGCCATTTGCAGAATTTAAGCGGAAAAATTACAGCCGCCCTATAAATACGCTTTAAGCGCCAGATCTTTTTGCCCCTGGATTGCTTAATAACGCGCCAGATCCATTCAATAAACAGTATTCTCATAATTTTGGGCGCTCTTTTAACCCGGCCGGTTAGAAAATCAAAAGTTCCGCCGACCGCGGCCGCTATTTTAATACTGGGCATATTACGCAAATTATGAAAAAGAAATTTTTCCTGATATGGCGCGCCCAAAGTGCAAAACGCGATATTTGGTTTAAACTTCTTAACTTTATCCCAATCTATTTTACATCTTTCCCTCTTAATATCAAATATCAAATATTTAATATTAGGATATTTTTTTTCAAGTTCAGTTTTTAAGCTTTTACTGTTATTAAGACCGTCCACCCAGTTAAATATCACTACACGATATTTCTTTTGAGCAAGCTTAAGAATTTCCCTGGTTAGCCATACTCCGGTAGTCCGGTGTAAAAACCCACCAAGCGCGATGTTGGCAAACCAAAGGCCGCTGCCATCAGGAATCCTTAACTTAGAATTATTAATAATATAAAATAATTCTTCGTCATGGCCGGCCTTAAGGATTATTTCCGGATTTGGCGTAACAATTAAATTCTGTTTATTCCCGCTTAAAAAAGAACCAAGCAGTTCGCGCAGCTCAAGTTTGGAATAATTATCAATGTTAACGCCCAGTATATTTATAATTTTATTTTTTGGCTTAATATTAATCATAATTTGATTATATCTGATTTCCTTGCCATAGGCAATAATTTATGATATTTTAAAGTTATAAATTAGCATAATGAAAAAAGCCCAATTTTACACAACCGATGGCAAAACCGTTAAATGCCATCTTTGCCACCACCAGTGCCGGATAGAAAAAGGCAAAGCCGGTATTTGCACTGTGCGGGTAAATGATCAGGGAAAATTATATTCCCTGGTTTATGGCCGCGGTGTCTATAGTGATATTGATCCGATTGAAAAAAAACCCTTGTTTCATTTCTTGCCCGGCACCATAACCTACTCTATCGGCACTTATGGCTGTAATTTTTTCTGCCCTAACTGCCTTAATTTTTCCGCCAGCCAACCAAAGCAAATCAATAAGCTGCTGGAGTCATCTGATGAAATATCTCCGGAAAAGATCGTAGAAAACGCGATCGGCGACAGCTGCCCCTCTATTTCGTATACTTATAATGAACCAACGACAAATACGGAATTTATCCTGGACACGATGAAAATCGCTTACGCTAATAAAATCAAGAATGTCTGGGTTTCCAACGGTTATATGAGCGACAAATGCCTGGACGCGATCCTCCCCTATCTGGACGCGATCAATGTTGATCTGAAATCTTTTGACGATGATTTTTATCGCTCTCATTGTAAAGCTAAACTGGCTCCGATATTGCGTAATTTAAAACGTCTTAAAGATGAACAGGTTCATTTGGAAATTACAACCTTGATAATCCCGTCTTTAAGCAGCGGCGTTGAAATGCTTGAGAAACTGGTTGATTTTATAGCTTCCGAACTGGACACTGACACGCCTTGGCATATTAGCAGGTTTTCTCCGTCAATATCCTGGCGGCTTAAAGATCTGCCGGAAACCGGCGAGGATATGATCTATGAAGCGTATGAGATAGCTAAAAGCGCGGGCCTAAAATACGTTTATGTCGGCAATGTCCCGGGCGATCAAAAAGAAAACACTTATTGCCCTAAATGTTCTGAGTTGGCGATTCGCCGTTTTGGCCGCCACGTTGAAAGACTGGATAAAAAAGGTTATTGCGCTTATTGCGATAAGAGTTTGGATATTATTGAATAAACAGACGACAGAAAACAGACAGCAGACAGCAGTCTGTTTTTTTAGTGGTGCGCCCTTGACACCTTTCTTAAGGTGCGTTATAGTTAAATTAGCACTCTTACGTGCCGAGTGCTAATGTATTTTTCATTCCATTTTAAATAATAAAATGCTATTATAATACTATAAGGATGATAAACAGGTTTGCGTCATTTCTGTCGTCTGCTGTCTGTCGTCTGTCGTCTAACATATGTTTAACAAATTTACTAATAAATCCCAGGAAGCGATAATTAACGCGCAAATAATCGCGCAGGATCATGGCCAGCAACAAATTGAAGCCATGCATATTTTAGTTGCCTTGCTTCAGCAATCCGAAAGCCTGATCAGGCCGGTACTGGAAAAGCTTAAAATTGACCCATTGATCGTTGAGCAGCAAATTATTGAGTATATTTCAAAACTGCCTAAAACACCCGCAATTTCCCCGGTCGGCTCGGTGCAGGGTACTGCCGAAGTGGCAATGATCCTGGAACGCGCTAAAAAAGAGGCTGAACAAATGAACGATGAATATATCTCAACCGAACATATTCTGCTAAGTTTGATCGGAATTAAATCCGCGGCCCAGCAGCTGTTAATTCGTTTGGGCATTGAGTACGAAATAGTATTAAAAATTCTAAGCGAAATTCGCGGAACACAGACAGTGGATTCCCCTGATCCGGAAGCCAAGTATAAAGTGATAGAAAAATACACCTTGAATTTAACCGATCTGGCGCGCAAAAAAAAGCTGGATCCGATCATTGGCCGGGACAATGAGATCCGGCGCATTATGCAGATTCTGTCCCGCAGGACAAAAAATAACCCGGTTTTGATCGGCGAGGCCGGCACCGGCAAAACCGCGGTAGTTGAGGGTCTGGCCAGCCGGATAATCTCAGGCGATGTTCCGGAATCGCTTAAAAACAAAGAAGTTGTCAGCCTGGACCTCGGCTCAATGGTGGCCGGCGCTAAATTCAGAGGCGAATTTGAGGACAGGCTTAAAGCCGTTCTTAAAGAAATTAAATCCCAGGACGGCAGGATCATTTTATTTATTGATGAATTGCATACGCTCGTAGGCGCCGGCGCCAGCGAAGGCTCAATAGATGCCAGCAATATGCTTAAGCCGGCTCTTGCCCGAGGAGACTTGCGCGCTATCGGCGCGACCACTACCAAGGAGTACCAAAAATATATTGAACGCGACGCAGCGCTGGAGCGAAGATTCCAGCCGATCTACGTGGCCGAACCAAGCATGGAAGACACGATCGCGATACTCCGCGGCATAAAAGAGAAATACGAGGTTCATCATGGGGTTAGAATTACCGATGATGCCGTAATAGCGGCCGCTAAATTTTCTACCCGTTATATCACGGACCGTTTTTTGCCGGACAAGGCAATTGACCTGATTGACGAGGCAACCAGCGCTCTGCGCATGGAAATAGACTCTATGCCTGAAAATCTGGATACTATGAAGCGGGAAATTAAAAAATTGGAAATTGAAAAAGCCGGTTTTAAAAAAAATAATAACAATCAGGCGCGTGTCCGCAAGCTGAATAAACGCCTGGAAGAACTCAAAGAAGAAGCCGGGCAGCTGGAACTGCACTGGAATAACGAAAAAAATATAATTGGGAATATTAGCAATACTAAAAAAGAAATTGACAAGCTAAAGGCTAACGCCGAAATTATTGAGCGGCGGGGAGATGATCTGACCCAAGTGGCCGAGATCAGATACTCCAAAATTCCGAATTTAAATAATAAAGTAAAGCAGCTGGAAAAAGAACTTACCTCTATCCAGAAAAAGGGGCAAAGAATATTAAAAGAAGAAATTGACGAAGAAGACGTGGCTAAAGTAGTTTCGCGCTGGACAGGCGTACCGGTGTCAAAAATGCTTCAAAGTGAAATTAAAAAACTAACCAAAACCGAATTAGAATTATCCAAGCGCGTTAAGGGCCAGGATGACGCCATTAAATCGATCGCTAACGCGATCAGGCGCTCTAGGGCCGGTATTAGCGAGGAGGGAAAACCGATTGGCTCTTTCCTTTTTGTCGGGCCTACCGGAGTGGGTAAAACCGAGCTGGCCAAGGCTCTGGCTGAATTTATGTTTAACGACGAGCAGTCTCTGATCAGGCTTGATATGAGCGAATTTATGGAAAAATATTCAGTTTCCAAAATTATCGGTTCGCCGCCGGGCTATGTCGGACATGATGAAGGTGGCCAGCTGACTGAAAAAGTCCGCCGCCGCCCTTATTCGGTTATCCTTTTTGATGAAATTGAAAAGGCCCATCCGGAAGTATTTAATATACTGCTCCAGATACTGGATGACGGCCGCTTAACCGATTCCAAAGGGCGGATTGTAAACTTCAAAAATACGATTATTATTATGACCAGCAACCTGGGCAACGAAGTGATAAAACAATATTCAATAGGATTTACTGATGCTGAAAATAAAGATGAAGCCCACGTGATTCCGGTTGATGAAATGCGCGAAAAGATAGATAAAATTCTTAAAGATAATTTTAAGCTTGAATTTTTAAATCGGATTGACGAAATCGTAATATTCAAAAGCCTGACCAGGGAAATATTACAGCAAATCGTTGATTTGGAATTAAATAAAGTTGAAATCAGGCTAAAGAACAAAAACATTAAAGTACGCATTGCCGCTAAAATAAAAAAACATCTGGCTGTTAAAGGTTATGACATTACTTTTGGAGCGCGGCCATTAAAGCGCCTGATTCAAAATATGATATTGGACGAGCTGGCTCTGGATATTATTGAAGGCAAGATCAAAGAAGGTGACAAAGTATTGATTGACTTAAACGCTCTAAATAAAGTCACTTTGAACGTTAAATAAACTCACTGCATAATAAATTTTGTAGCGAAATATAAAAATACTCTCGAGTGCTCGGGAGTATTTTTATATTGAGTCTTAACTAATAAGGCCTATTTATTAGGCAGGATCCGGAACATAGTCGTACCACATACAGGGCAGATCCCTTTTGCGGCGCGGCGTTTTTTTCCGCCCTTTCCCTTCATTTCAACTTCTTTCATGTCCTTCATTTCCTGTTTGGCCTTACATTTTACGCAATAAGCTTCCATAAGTCTTTTTACCATTTTTTAATCAATAAAAAATGGTATATTAAGATTAATTATTTAACATTAGCCAAAAATTTAAATAATCAACATATTTCACTCTACTAATAACATTATATCATATTTTTTAGCTAATTTAAAGTAATATTAAATAATAATAAAACAGCCCATTAATCAGGCTGATTTTATTTTTATAGAATAGTATAGCGAATAACCTAACTGACGCTTATTATTTTGTATTCAGTTGTTCCCTTGGGCGTGTCCACCGACACGTTATCACCGGATTTTTTATCCAAAAAAGCCTGACCCAGGGGTGATTCATTGGAAATTTTCCCATTACCCGGATCGGCTTCATTAAAACTGACAATAGTATATTCACGTTCCTCCCCGTTAACCTTAACTTTAACTTTTGAGCCCATCGCGACCTGGCCGCCATTTTGCCCGTTTTTAACAATTGTTACGTTTTTTAAGGCTTGCTTAAGCTCAATAATGCGTCCCTCATTAAAGGCTTGCGCGTCTTTAGCTTCGCTATATTCCGCGTTCTCGCTTAAATCTCCCATATCTTTGGCCAGCTGGATCCTGTTAGCAATCTCTTTTCGTTTAACTGTGCTAATACATTCCAATTCTTCTTTTAATTTATTATAACCCTCCTGGGAAATAATTTGATCAGACATAAAATTATTTTTAAATTTGTATAATTAATAATATAGCGTAATTATAAAAAAATTGCAAGAATAATTAACATACATTTGTATCCTTGTTTCTTGTATCCTTTACAAAAAAAGCTACCAAGATAACATATCCTATTCCCAGCGGATGATTCAGGTACGGGCTAAAAAAGCTTACTGTAGATATGACGATCAAGCCGAGCAGCAAGCCCAAGGCTGTTATGTCTTGTTTTTTAATTTGCTTGTAAGCCAAAACAAATATCATCACAATCAAGGCTAAATAGGCTGATAAGCCGAGTATTCCCAGTTTAAGCCAAATATCCAAAAAGCCCCATTCAAAGGCGTATGTGGTGTACTGTCCATCCGGATTTTGCTCCAGCACCCTTGGATCGCTCGTCTTGTAGCTTACTGTGGCGCCAAAACCGGCGCCAAAAATCGGTTTCTTTTTTATTTCATTTAAAAGTTCTGGTAGCAAGGCCCAGCGCGAAGAAACCCCTGCCTCACTGCTTATTTGCGTGGCTCGTTCTTGTATAAACGACGCGCTAAAGCCAATGCCAGGCGCGGGAAAAGGAAATTTTATTATTCCGGCAATAAAAATAAGGGAAAATACGCCGCTTAATATAATAATTGTTGTGCTTTGCCAAATTTTTTGCCATCTATGTTTGGCAAATAATAAAATAGTAAAATAGTAAAATAACAGGCCTGTTGCTAATCCCAGCCAATTGCTGCGCGAAAAACTTATGATCGTAGCTGTTAATAATAAACTTAACAGACCAATAAATAAATAAAATTTTTTATCTTTTAAATTTATTTTTAATTTTAAGCTATGCGCTAAAATGATAATAAATCCGATTAAAGCAAAAATATGCGACTGGAAAAAAACGCGGGTAAAGCCGGAATCCATTCGCGTGATCTCGCCCACTCCGCTCTCCCGCACCCAGCGATAAATCGGTTCCACGACTCCGATTATATTATGCGAGAAAAAGTATAAAAGAATTAAAGTTTTTATGCTTAGCCAAATAATGCCAGCCATAAATACGGCTGATAAATTATTTCTAAATTTTTTATAATTAAATTCAGGCTCAACTAAAGGAAGAGTAAAAATCGGAAAAACCAATAAAAAATAAAGCCAGCCGTTAAAATCAAAAAATATGTTATTAAAAGAATTATTATTTAAAAAACCGTTAATCAGGCCAAAACCGATAAAAAATAATAAAATAATAAAATAATAAAATAACTTATGCCTGGCTAATTGTTTCTTGATCTCACGCTTGTCTATTTCTTTTTTTAAATACAAATTTAAAAATTTTGCCGCCCAGACCGACATAATAACCAGCCACAAGGCAATCCGGATGGAAATAAGCACTCCTTCGCTTTCAAAAAAGAAAAGCTGGCCCTTGGAGCCGATAAATAATTCAGTGAACAAAATAAGCAAGCCTAATTCCAGCGAAATCATCGCAGCCACTAGCGTTAAGGCAATAATGGCAAAAAAAGCCAGCGTGTTTATTTCCGGCACTAAAAAACCGGTTAAGGAAATTAATTCGGCGAGGATGATATAGGGTAGAATTTTTTTGTAATTATGCATAAAATTCAACAGTATCCCCTACTTTAATATTAAAAACATCACAAAACCCGCCGTTTACTTCCAAGACATAATTTATCGGCAAGGGTGAACTATAGAGTTTGTCTGGATTCTCGTTTTCAGAGGGTAGATTCTTAGCAATACCAACAATTTTATCATCCTTGATCCAGATTATATCCAAAGGAAAATGCATGCGCCGCATTACAAATGTCCGTTTTTGGTAATCCGGGAACACAAAAAGCATGCCGTTGTTCGGCCCTAAATTTTTTCTATCAGACAGGCCCTGCCACTGCTCGGCCGGATCAACTGCTAACTCAACCGCTATTACAGTATTGTTAATTTTAATACTTGGTTCGTTGATATGGACAGTCTCTTGGGTGTTTTTTACTTCAATAAAAATCAAATATCCACCGATGATTATGATGATAGGGAGAATGGGGAGTAGATATTTTGGGGTGCAATATTTCATAGATTTAAAAAGATTTATTTGATATTATGTTTCCCCTGCACAATCCTCTTCGCCTTTTTATATCGCCTTACTTTTGGTAAAAAAGGAAATAATTTATAAAAAAAACTTGGCATCCAGTTACTATACACCCCGCCCGGCTGGATCGTAAAGAGAACCTTATCAATCCAGACTCCGGTGTACCCGCCTTCAACCACTTGCAGAAAAAAATCCCAGTCCTGGAGCTTTTTAAGGCTCTCATCCCATCCAGCAGGCGGGTAGGCGGCTTTTTTTAAAAGCGAAGTAGAATGCACATAAGGAATTTGTTTTAATTTTTCAATGTCAAAAGGCCAAAATTTGAATAGTTTATGGCCGTAGCGATGGCTTGAATAAACAAAACCGGCTTTGGGATTCTGCTGCAGGACAGTCATCATCGTTTCTAAACAGCTTTCCTTCATAATAATGTCCGCGTCGCAAAATAAAAGGTATTCGCCTTTGGCATGGCAATAGCCTTTATTCCGGGCATAGGGCGCGCCATGCCGGACTTGATTATTGTAAATCTCCATTTTGACACCAAATTTTTGCCTAAACGGCCGCACAACCGAGCTCATGGGCCGGCTGGAGCGGTCATTAACCAAAATAAGTTCAAAATTTTGATATGTTTGCCTTTCAATTGACGCCAAACATTTTTTTAATTGCTTAGGCTGATTGTAGACAGGAATTATTATTGAAATCATATGTTTTAGTATTAAAATATGTTTAAACAAGGCAAGGTAATGTGGTAAACAAGACACAAGGACTATTATTTACTAATTATTTTATAAATTTGATATGCTTTTTCTCTCCAGTTAAAATCCTTAAGCGCGCGTCTGGTTCCCTCTTCTCCCATCTGAACACGCAAAGACGGCTTTCTGTGCATTTCCAAAACCGCTTCCATAATATCATCAGGCGAGCCGCCGTCTACCAATATGCCGGATTCATAGTCTTCAACCGCGTCTTCGCTGCCATTGCCGCGTCCGGCAATTACCGGCGTGCCGGCCAAGCCGGCTTCCAGATAAACTATGCCAAAGCCTTCTACATCGCCATGCGTGTTCCTGCCTGGCAAACAGAATATATCAGCGCGCCTAAGCCAGGCCCATTTTTCCTGATCAGTTATCTTGCCCAGATAATGAATTTTTTCCTGCAGCTTTGGTTTTTGCATTTTTATCAGATCCAGTAGATACTGTCTGTCCGGGCCATCGCCAGTAAAAAAATATTCAATATTAGGTATTTTTTTTACTAATTCAACTATTGCCTCAATCGTCATATCCACTCCCTTGCGTTTAACCAGACGTCCGACACTAAACAAAATAAATTTATTTTTTAAATTAAATTTTTTTTCCAAATCAACCGCCAATAGTCTATGGCCAACAGTCGGCGTAATACCCGGATTTACCACTTTTAACTTATTGTTAAACTGTTTGGCAAAACGCTTTTCCACAATTCCGTCCGTATAGCGGCTATTGCAAATTATATTTTTTGCTTGTTTAAGAATTAATTTTGCCAACATCCGTTTCCGTTTAAATCTAAATGTATAATTAATGTCCGTGCCATGAATAATTACGGTAAAGGGAATTTTATTTTTTTTAAGTCTAAATAAATTTAAAATAAATACCACAATGCCAAGCGGCAAGATCTGCCCGACTATTATATGCAATCGTTCATTGCTTTTTAATTTTTTTATCTCACTTCTTAAAACCCAAATTGCCGGCCACCACCTGGGCCAACCGGATTTTTTTTCCAGTTGTCCGGCATTATTATGTAATACTGAGATTTTATCCGGTTTGGGCCAATTTTCCACCAGCCCGCGATAATATTCAGCCACTCCGCCCTTAAAAGGAGGATATTCTAGTGTAAACAGGATTGTTTTCATAAAAAATTAAGTTTTATTAGCAAAAGATTGATAAACGCTTTTTATATCCTCCATTTTCACACCGCCTGTCAAAACCAAAACAATACTATATACCGCGCCTCCAATTATGGCTACGGCAAATATATTCAAATAACTCTTTAAATAAAGCACTGCTAAAGCCATAACTATTACGGAAATTAAAACTTTAATTAAAGTGCTTATTATCTTCCAGGCACGGTATTTGATAATACGGCCGACCCAGTACATGCCGATAATAAACATAAGCGCGTTAGTAAGCACTACCGTGACACTCGCGCCCACTGTTTGATAGATCGGAATAATAATAATATTTATAACAATACTTGCAAGCAAGACAATGGCCATATTAATTGTGTTTCGTTTTTGATAATCGCAGGCATTGAGCAAGGCGCCAATCGGATAATTTAAAAATATAAAGACCACGGAAACGATAATGATCTGGAGCGGTAAAACCGCATCCGCGTATTCGGCTTTAAAGAGCAGAATTATTTTATCAGCAAGCGTGATTATGCCTATACTGATCGGGAAAGAAATAATTATCAAATAATTCATGGCCCGCTCAAAAGTAATAACTAATTGATTAGGGATTGTTTTGTCATCCTGTAAATCCCGCCAGTAGCTGGCAAAGGCCGGGTATAAAGAAGCAATGAAAGCCATGGGCAGGAATTGCAGGGCAAACACTATTTTAAAAGCGATTTGATAAAGGCCTACATAATAATCTCCGGCCAGCTGTGAGAGCAATACAGTATCCAAATACATATAAGCCCGCTGGAATATGCCATAAAGCCCGAACGGGATGCTTAGGCTGATTATAAGTTTAATTAATGTTTTATTTAATTTAGGCCATAATTTTACTCTATATTTTATTGCAAGTATAACCAGGGAATAAAGAAAATAAACCGTGCTGGCAGCTACCTGCGCGCCCATTATCAGCTTAAGTGAATAGCCAAGCTTAAGGGCGGTAATACCAATGCTCATAGCGATTACCTGAAACATAACCGCGCCAATGCTTTCCCATTTAAGATTATGAAACCCGCGCATTATCGCGAAAAATGTGGCAGTAAATGAGTCCAAAATCATGGGAACGCAGGAAAGGTAAACCAAATGCCGAATTATCTCCGGATAATCAAGGATATTCACGGTTAGAATCGCGGCGATTAACGAAAATATAGCTAAAGGCAATTTGATCGCTATTATGGCGCCAAGGTACGCGCTGGCCATATTCTTAGCCTTGGCAATTTCCCTTGTCAACACATTGGCCATGCCAAGATCTATAAAAATAGCGAAAATAGTCGTAAAGCTAATAGCCAGATAATATTTGCCTAATTGCTCCGGCACAAGGTTGCGTGCCAGAATAGTAAAATAAGTAAAACTTAGTACTTTTTGAAGCACCAGGGCGAAAGTAAAATATGAGGTGTTTTTCGCAATGTTATTTATCCTTTGCGCCATAAATATAAAAATTAAATCTGCTTCTTATTTTTTCTTGTCCACGATTTCCCAGCCATAAACTTTATCCTGAAACGGTTGTCCTTTTAAAAGATCATTAGCCTGAAATTTTGCAAAATCCCTTTTGCTTAAATCAATAAAATACAGTCTGGGCCGAATGTCAGCCTGGATTAATTTAGCCGCCTGCTCCTTGTTTAATTTCATTTTAAGGATCAGATAGCTGACTAATTCCATTTTGGAAAATTTATGATCCGCGTCTTGCACCACTAAAACATCGCCTTTTTTAAGCGAAACGCGCAAATCTTCGGACTTGTCTTTATTAACCTGGCTCCGCACCATCACGGCTACTTGATAAATTTGTTTCGGCGCCGGCTTTAAAATAGTCATTCTTAGGCCGATTGCGCCGGCAATCACGGCCAACATTACTACTATGATAATAATATTGCGTTTGTTCACGCGACAACGAAAAAACTCAATAACTCGTTCTAAAAAAGACGGTTTTGGCAAGCGCCGCTCCGGAGAAAATTCTTGTTTTGGCAATTTTTTTTGATTTTCCATAGTTTTAAAAATTTAAGCCAGGATTTTAACAACTACTTCCTATGTAATTCCCGCATCAACTTTTCTGAAATTCTATTAAACGATTTCTTTTGCGTATCGCTTATTTCAGCAACCGGCGTCATATCCACCAAGGCTTTAATAAAAATTTTATCATAAGCCAACTTACCTAAAATTTTCATATTATTATCTTTAGCAAATTGTTTAATTTTTTTACAATACTCTATATTCAGATCAAACTTATTTATTATTATTCCGGATGGAATATTAAAATGCTTAACAATTTTATACGCCCTTTCCATATCAAATAATCCCGAAGGAGTTGGTTCAGCTACTAAAATACAATAATCACTGCCCGTAACGGATGCTATGACCGGGCAGCCAATGCCGGCCGCGGAATCAATAAGCATTATCTCTGCCTCATTAGCGAGCTGATTTACTTTTTTCTTAACCTCAGCCACAATTTTACCAGATCCGGATTCCCCTATTTTTAACTGGGCTGAAACAATTTTAAAATTATATTTTGTTTTTGCGTAGCCGATTTTTGCGTTATTAACATCTATCAGCCTAACGGCGTTTGCCGAACACACCAATTCGCAAACACCGCAACCCTCACAGCCGAATTCTTTCAATTCAGGCCGGTTATTTTTAAAATCTATTGCCTTAAAATAGCAATTCTCAAAACATTTCTTGCGTAAATTGCATTTATTATAATCAAATTTTGCCTTTTGGGCCGCGCTCAATTCCACCCATTCCTTAAAACTGTCTTCCTTCAAACCAAAAACCAATGCTAAATTAGAGGCATCAACATCGCAATCAGCGCAAATTATTTTTTTCTTTTTTGATAATATAACCGCTAAAGAAGCTGTAATACTGCTTTTCCCCGTACCCCCTTTGCCCGATAACAATGTTATGGTTCTCATAAGTTTAACTATGATTAATCCTATTGATTATTTCATTAATATTCTCATCTTCAACCGGTTTTCCTTTCGCGCATTTTAAAATAATATTTTTTGAATATGGAATTTCAGCAATTATTTTTGTTTGATATTTTTTTGCCAAAATTTTAATTATTTTTTTATCTCCAATATCTGAACGATTTAATATAATATCAATTTTTATTTGCATCTTTATTAATAATTGCAATATAAGCTCAAGATCATGGCCGCCTAACGGGGTCGGCTCGGTAACCGCAAAAACCGTATCGCATATTTCCAGAGCCGCAATTACCGGGCAATGTGTTCCGGCGGCAGTATCAATTATAGTATAATCATAATCATTCTTTTTTTTCTTGATTATTTTATTAAGCGAATTAACAATAAACTCTGAAATTGGCTCATTGATTTTTAATTCTCCTGTTAACAAATTAATGTTGTGGTTTAACCCTGTGTATATTTTACCGATCTCCTTTTTGCTCCAACCGATGGCCTTCTCTGAACACTTTAAAACACAAGCTCCACAGCCATTGCATTGGGCTGGCACAAAAATTGGATCTTTATCTTTAATCGCGACAATAGCATTTGTTTTACAAACAATTCCGCACAAGCCGCATTTAATGCATTTTTCAAAATCCCATACGGGAATTCTTTGCTCTACTTTTTTATAAAACTTTTGCTTGATATCCAAAAGCAAATGATCATTAGGACAGTCAACATCGGCATCAACTAAAAGAACCCTGTGTTTTTTAGCCAGCTCATAAGCCAATGCGGTGGCAACTGTTGTTTTTCCGGTTCCTCCTTTACCTCCGGTTATACCAATTATTTTTGAACTAAAATTTTTCATAGCTTTTTTAAATCTCTGACATTCTTGAAATTTTTAAAACACTTTTTTATTTTCTATTTAAACATAACACAACTTACGCATTTGCTTAATAAGTACAAGCATTAGCTAATATTATTTATTTTTTCGCTGCGGAACTCGCTACGCTCAAACAGCCTCGCTTCAAAAATAAATAATATTAGCTAATGTGATTATGAATATAATTCAAACGCGTAAGTCCTGCATAAATTAGTGATCACAGTTTTTAATTAAATCACTCAGTTCATCTATATTGTTTATTACCTCTTTTACGGTTTTATATAAGCCTGTTTTCAGTAAAATATTTTTTTCTGTAAACAAATTAATTGCTCGAGCTCCCATATCCTGAGCAAAAACAATAGTGGGATTTATTTGTTCTATTATTTGATCTACCGGGCTTTTATTCGGATTGCTATGGTCTAATTTATTTTCTGTTATTGTTAATTTGCCCGTTGAAACATCGTATAATCCAAAATACGGGGCATGCCCAAAATGAAGTGATATTTCTGAATTTTCCTCATTATCATTCATTAACGGAATAAATATTTTCTGATTTTTTGTCTTTTTATTATTCTTCTTTATTCTTAAATTAGCGGGTGAAATATTTTTATCTGATTCAACGATTCCATTACTTAAATATTCGCTGACTGCCGCTCTCGCGACTCCGGACTTTTTATATACTTCAATTCCCAATTGTTCTAAAATATCATTTGCTTTCGGACCGACATCTCCCGTGATCAACACCTTAACGCCTAATTTGCCGATTTGTTCGGCAGCGCTTATGCCCGCTCCCCTGTCCTGTTCGGTTCCAACATTCTTAATTGATTTGATATTTAATATTTTTCCATCATCAATATTGATTATCATGAAATACTCGCACCTGCCAAAACGAGGATCAATTTCTGAATCCAAAGTTTCGTTGGTTGAAGAAACGCATATTTTTGTAGCTTTGTTTTGAGTCATAATTTTCAAGTTAAAAAAATCAGCCAATATTGGCGTTTATTAATGATTAATTATCAATTATTTTATTGCCTTTCTAAAACAGTACCGCACTTTAGGCATTTAATTTTTGAGCATGGCATTCCTTTTTCGTGTTTTTGCTGATAACCGCATTTAACGCAGACACAGATCCCGCCGGGGCCTCTGCCTTGTGCTTCTTTAACCTCATCCTTAAACTTAGCTTGCCTCTGCCAGCCAAAACCCTGTCCAAACCCCAATTTAGGAATCGTTTTCATTGGCTTGTAATAACCGCTCTCAATATTATGGCTTTTAATTCCAATTATCACATATACCAAACTTTCAATTCTTTCAATTAATTTTTTTCTTAAATTTTCAGACATTTTAGTGGCCTCTCCCACAGGCAGCTTATCTGAAAGGCGTATCTCCAAATTAGCGGTTACAGCTGAGCCTCTTTTTTGTGTTTTTAATTCAGAAATTTCTATCCTCTCTTCTTTGGTAATATTTTTTATTTTATCTTCTATCTCCTTGCCGGCGGAAACATCTAACAAGGAATCGCTTGTTTCTTTGCCAAGCGAAAATGATTCTTTGATAATATATATTCCGATCAGCATTGCCAAAAAAGAATCAGCGTATATCCAATAAGGGGTTAGTATTAAACCTATTAGAACCGCGATCGAGGTATAAACATCAACCCGAGAATGGACTCCATCCGAAATTAGGCTGACCGAATTTTCCTTTTTGCCGTAATAAATTTTTAACCGAGCCATTATTTCATTTATAACAGCTGAAAAAATCATTACCCCAATAGACAAATAGCCTAAGACCACTTTTTCCGGCATTACAAATCCTTGATATGCTTCATAGATTATCCATGCTCCGGTTAAAAATAAAATTGTTGTAATTATCAATCCTGTTAATGCTTCATATTTATAATAGCCGTATGGATGCTTTTGGTCTGCTTTCTTTTTTGCAATTTTAATTCCAGCGAATACGACAACAGAAGAAAATATATCCATGCCGGAATGAATGCCCTCGGCTAAAATAGCGGTTGATTTGGAAAACAAACCAATACTTACCTTTCCCAAAGCTAAAAATACATTGGCTAATATTGCGATCAATGATATTTTTTCTTTCATAAAATATAACTATATTATAACGAAATTCGTGATAAAAGTAAACGCAGGCAGACAGGGATTTTTACATTCAATCAAGTCCATGATTCACAGCTTGAAGAGCTATAATTCTTGGCTCGCGCATAGATTTTATTTAATAAGCAGTACTATGGCAATAATAATAAGCATTAAAGCTGATAATACCGATGTCACACGGGTCAACCCTTTTAGCCGTGAAATGAATTTATTCTTTATTTTCACGACTACAAAACCGAAAAATAACAGCGTTGTCCAAATTCCCAGGCCGAAAAATATTATTACAGGAATAATCAGATTAATCTTGCCAATGCTTAGCATGATGACCATGATCGCCCAGCCGATCGTGCAGGGAGCCAATCCGGCGATGATTCCGAGCCAGGCCGCCTTTTTATACGATTTCCATCTTTCATATTGTCTTTGTGGAATAAAATTTTTAATTAAATAATAAATCCCCATAGCCAAAAGGATACAGGCGCCGATTCTCTGAATATCGTTCACATAATTATAAATGTCTGTAGCCACGGAAAAAATTTTGAAAACAAGCGACAAGATGATCACATCCGTCAAGTGCGTCACGGTCATAACGCCGGAAAAAAGAAAAGCGTCTTTCATGCCCTTGTCATGTTCAACCAAATATGATATCAATATGCTCTTGCCATGGCCTGATTCAAGGGCATGCAAGACTCCTAAAACATAAATCAGCGCAAAAATAACCGTTAATGACCAAGCATCGCCTTTGTCAAACAGTAATTTTATTTTTTCCAGAAATTTTTGTAAACGTCCGGTATTAAAATACTTAGCGGAATCCGACTTGCTGTTATCACTTTTTTCTTCCGATGTAATGACGATTTCCTTCGTGCTTGACCCGTTAATTTCGTCTTTTATATTTTCGGCTTCTTCTTCCGCTGACTTGCCTCCCAGCCCTTCGGAGAGTGGCTGGTTAATTTTATCCTCCACAGTGTCAGTGGTTGGATTTTCCTGAATTTGATCGCTTGTTTTTATCGGCTCTTCCTGGACATTTTCGATTTTTTTGCCATAATGCTCGTTATATCGCTTTTCCGCTTCTTTAACCGTCACTTTTTCTTTTTGCCCCGGAGATATTTTCCAGTCCTTAGGATCCCAACCGTTATAAACTTCTTCTTTATCCGTGTAGCCATCAAAATCGGAATCCGGAATGCTTAAATCGGTGCCGTATAATATTTCTTCGTCATCCCCTAAGCCGTCTTTATCCGTATCAATTATTCTAATGTTGTTATTACCAGTGTTTTTAAAGTCAAAAGAAGAAGAAGTTATCTTAGCGGTCATTATCCTTTCCATTTGATCCTCGCCGTCTTTCGTAAAAGTCTGCATCTCACCGTCTTTAAAGAATACCATTTTGTTGGTCTGCAGATCGGAATATTCTATAAAAAGTTTATTAACAAAATCCAACTTGGCGATTTCGGCTGAACAGTCAATATTATAATCCATTTCCATGCCACCGCCCATGATTTCGAATTCATCCATCAACGGAAAATTCACAGAACTGATCCGACAAACGGCATTATTGTTTTTGAATGTCAATCGGCTGTTCAGGTAATCTACGATTACTTTCTTGTGGTTGTAATAGTCATCGGTCGTATTGTATGAGATATTATTCTCTTTTAACAATATGCCGACTAAAAATGGATGAATATAGGTATGCGCTACAATTTGCTTATCTCCGGATAAAACATGAAGTTCGGTCGCGGTGATATCCAGCGGATGAGCCCAGGTTAATGGCACGCAAAAAAACAACCCTATTATTGCGGTTATAGATATTAAAGTGAAACGATATTTTTTAAAATTAAACAAATTCATTAACATATATTTTGTCAAATAAAAATCACTGGGGTTTAAAACTTTTTGCCTGCTTTTTTTAAAAATAAAAATGTACGTACAATATGTACGTACATTTTTATTATATCAAAGTTTGTCTCACAAAACAATTAACGCTTGCTCCATTATAGCGCCTGACCGGCACACTTAAGTGATACTATATATTCTTATTTTTTATCTAACCTTGTAAAAAAGTAGCAAATTTAAGTTAGCCGGAAGCCAGTGACGGAATGATGGCCAGACTTCGGTTTTCTTTTTGAATAAACACCATGGCTACTCCGGAGACAAGCGGTATAATCCAATAAAATAACGGGTTTATCTCTTCAAGATGGCTTGCTTTAAAGTTCACAAAAGACAAAAGACTCAGTATCGCCATGACAATACTGATTGTTATTATTTTTCTTATTTTGTTTTTATTTATTTTCATATTTCGAATGTTTATTTTTCTGAATGTGTTTTTTGATTACTGTCAAAATTTTTGCCTATAAATTTCCTGTCATATTGATAAATTTTAACCGTGCATATCAGCCAGGCAACCGCTATCAACAGTTCAATAAAATGTCTTATGGGTAGAAAATTTTCTTTAAATATTTCAAAATTACCCAGCATTTCCCCTATAAAACTAACCACCGTCTGTATCGCCAGCAGACTGAACAGCAAATACAGAAAATTGAGCGCCAGTATTTTTTTTCGGCTGGGCATTGACTGAACTGATGCGTCTTTCAGCTTAGGAATCGATTTGTCATAACCCAACTTTCGCCGCAAAAAAACAATCGCTTTCCCCAAAAAATAGCCGACAAAATAATACTGCGCGATTCCGACAGCAAAAAGAAAAATAGTTTGCGGAACAATGGAATCACTCGTTAAAAAGGGAGATAATATAAAGCTCCCCAAAATAGGCAAAAGAACCGAAGCCGGCATATGCAAAATCATCATCCCTAAAAGCCCTTCCTCAAATATACCGGGGCGAGCGTGCGTCAACCCGTAAATCACAAACCAAACCCAAAAAGCCAAGTCAAGAGATGCAAGAATAATACCAAATAATTGCGGTAAAGATAATTTCTTTTTTATTGTTTTTGTCATTGGTTTATTTTGTTAAATCAAATTTATAAACAACGCAAGCAAGTAAATAGTATAATATCAAATTCACCAACACAAAACTAAAATTTACCCAAGTTGATAAAAATATATCCGGCGCTATTCTTCCGATGTAACCAAGAAAAGTTTTATGCAAAAAACTGAATGTAAGCAAAAACATGACAACTTTGAAAATATTATAATATTCTCCACCGAGCGATACTTTCTTTTTGTAAAATGCAATAGTCAGATATCCGATAATTATATATCTTAACAAACCAACAACAAACTGGCCTATTTTATAATAAACCGCGTAACCGCTAAAATAATAATTCATGGCTAACCAGCGATTAATGAGTATTAATAAAATAGCGGTTACAAACGCCGCCAAAATCATGAATAAAAATAATGTTATTTTATTTTTACTTGGTTTTAAAAAATTCATACGTAATTTCCATCGCCTTTTTATGATTTTCATCTCGCCTCTTCATAAAATTTGAAAAAGAAGTCTTAAAAAAGAAGTCCAAAAATTCGTGGCCGGGCTCCTCTGAAAGCTTCCGGGCTCTTCGATATATCATCAGATCCTTGCCGATATTGAGCTCAAACGGCGCCAGGATTGGCACGGCCAAAAGCGATACGGTTAATTTTTCCGTTTTTTTCAGGTGCTGAACGTCGTTAAAATGTAACGGGTCAAAACCATAATAAAGCGGGAACATGCCCCCAACAATTTGTCTGTCCAGGTCACCGCTAATATTATCTTTTTGCGCTTCCAAATGCTTGAAAAAAGCGGCCGCGGACTCGGCCGTCGGGACCATTTCATTGTTCATGTGCGTGGCGTATGTCCTGAGCAAACGGCTGCCATCGCGCATGGCATTGAGCTCATCCTGGACACCCTTCGCCAATTCAGCTTGCGGACTCCCCTCGCCGTAAATTTCCGTCACTCCTCCCAAGACCACTTCCATCATCGCCTGTCCAACCAGCCGGCCGATTAAGGTTCCGTCCTTGGCGCTTATCATCTGGTTGCCGGTATAAAGAAGATCATTCAACACCGTTTGCGCTTTTTCAATATGGCCAAGCTCAGCTTCGCTTTTCGCCAGCTTAACCGCTCCGCGGCTGAAAGA
>JAGLPO010000025.1 GCA_023137275.1 Candidatus Parcubacteria bacterium
CTAAGGCCGTTTAACGGCACTACCAGTTTATCACCGGTTTGATATAATTTCTCAGGCAGATATTCCTGGGAAAATCCCAGATAAGCATTGTTCGCTATACCTCCGAGTAAGGCTAGTTCCCGGTCGGTCGGCCAGATATATGACAACTCTTCGTCCTCATCTTTTATCTCTTCGTCTGTCTCTAACATGTTAATCAATTCAACCATATCCTTGGCCGAATTCCGGTCAATCAGTTCACGTTCCCCGGCAATCTCGCTCAAATCCACGGAATGAAAATATGTAAAATCCGCCTTTACTTGCGTTTCTTTGTAAACCTTATTGTAATTAACGATCGGCAAAATTAAAAGCAATAGATACCCGGTTGCCATAAGAATAGTGAAAACCGCTATCGTCTTACGCAATTTGCCGTAAAAAGCCAGATAATAAACCAGCCGGAAAAAATAATAATATACATACGTCAATAATAGACTACTGCCCAATAAAAAAGCACCTACATGCAAGCCTTTAAAAATTATCAAGAGAATAAAAGCAAGTAATAGAAAAAGCAGAATATTAATTGTATAAAAAAGCAATATCAGCCGATGTTGGTTGGTAAATAGTTCATTGTTTTTATTTTTTATAATTTTTACAGCAAAAACAAAAGAAACAATAAGAATGGCTAACTTGAAAAATATTGTAATCAACAAAACATCAAACAGTTTTTCCGCGTTTAAAATTACATTAACTGATAAATAATAAATCCCGATTGCTGTACTGAAAAATAAGGCATGCAACGCTGATAATTTTAATGAGGTTAAATATATTTTTTTATTCATTTGATAGCTAATATTTTATTATCACTTATTATAATAGCGCGAATTTTATATATCATAAATATATAATTAATTATTTTAAATAATTACTTTATTAATTATCTCCCGTGCCTTTTCGTAAGCCTCTTTGTTTTCACCGGTTTCCGTGCATCTAACAACATGACTACCGCATTTTTTACATTTTCCATCTAATATAATGTCGCCAAAACTATCAATATAAAAAATATGATCAATTATTGTAACACTATCACAACACTTCCCGCAATAAACATTATCCTCTATCAGCTTTAAATGCTTTTTATTTTCTCCCATGATATATTCAGCTTGCTCTCTGGTAATTTTGTATTTTGACCTGTCTGAATATTTTTCTTTTTTAGTCATAAAATTTTTACTATTAATTCAAATTTTTTCGCTTTTCATATCTTGTGTGGTCTTTTATAAATTGTTTCAATTCAACAGCTTGGTTATTACCTGTAAATTTCGATTTTATTCTATTAACATCATCCGTTGTTATGCCTTTGCGTAATATATACATCGCTCCAAAAAACCTATCATTATCATCCCAGCATCTAATCTCAAAATTATTAATCAGCTCTTCAATTATCATTCTTCTTGAATATACGTCAATTTTTTTTATATATTCTTTTACTTTTATTTCATTAAGTAATTCATCGCGCGGTAAACTCCGTATGGTATTTTGAAATGAATCATAATGCGTAACCCTTTTCCTTTTATCGCTATTTAACAAATCTATCAATTGCGTTATAAGCGCTTCTTTTTGCTTAGCTTGATATTCAATGGTATCATATAAAAAATCCGTTATAACTTTGGCTGAATTAACACAAAGTTTCGCATGATGTCTTTCTGGTTTCACTCTCCTGCGATGCCTATCGCCCATTTGATTACTTAAACTATCAACGCCGTCAATAATAGTCGTGAAACTTCTAACAATTTGTTTTATGCTATCATTACTGTGTTTTTCAGGAGCTAAATTTAACAAGTCTTTTATTAACTTGTAATCGCTTTTTAGATCCCCACTTTTTTTAAGCTCGGATTTTGTAACTATGCAATAAATATCGGCGATGACATCCTCAATTAATGAGCGAGAATTTGTGATTGCTCCATCATAATCATTGTTCTTTATCTTTGTTTCAGACTTTATTAATTGCTCAATTGCAAAATCCCGTGTAAATTTGTCTTTATTCTCTAAAATAATTGGACTCTTATCAATTTCAATCGCTTTGTAGATAGATTTCTTAGCGATACTTTCTCCATGCACCAATTCAATTCCGTCATTTATAAGATGCTTATTATAAATATTCAATAAATATTTTGCCTCATCCTCATTTCTTACAACTGGATGAATTGTTTCACAAATAAATCGCAAAAAAATCCCATCATCGTTTAACAGTCCTAGTCTTTTGTCATCAATAATCCACCATAATTCCCAATCATCATTATTAATACAGTGTTGCCTGATATCAGCCTCCATGTCCGGATATTGCTGAATTCGTAAATCTGAGGTGGGAAGCTCTTTTAATTTATACAATCTATTTAAAAATTTGATTTCATCTAACTTGCCATACCATGCAAAAGATTGATTCTCGTGCGAACTTAACTCATCAAATATATTTTTTTTCGTCGTTTCTGAAATATTCATACATTTTGCTTTTCAAATTTTAATTTGCCTTTTGTGGACTTTATCGTTTTCCCATCATTTCGTATTATAGTAACAACTGTTTGAACCTCCTTAATTAATTGATCGGGTGGCAAATCTTCACGATCAATTCTTGTTTCGCCGGTCTCTTGATCTACTATTAAATGCACCTTGTCGCTTAATCCGTCTCTTTTACCAATAAATAAATGTTCATCTTTACCCTCAATATTTGATTGCATCCAAAAATTTTCATCTTTTAATTTATTTTTTAATTTTTTATTTTTATCCGCGTTATTTAATTCGTTTTCGATTATTTTCATTTCGGCAAGATTAATTTTTTCCAATAAACCAAAATTATATTCTCCATCAGTCTCAAGTATCTCTTTCATTAAGCAATAATCTTCTTTTTTAATCAATAAATATTCGTAAAACACAATCTTTGCCAACATCGCCAATAGATTACTATAACCGTGAACCGCATCACCCTTTAAGACCTTATTTGCACTCTTTAGAGCTATTACTGTATTTCCCAACCTATGTAAAATATACATAATCAAATATGCAACATCAGAATAGTTTGAATCTTTATCTAAATTATTTAATAAATATTTTTTAAATTCTTTTCGTTTCTCACCATTTGATGCAGAATAAATTTTCAACAACAATTCGGACTGAGATGAAATAATAGCCTCACTGTCGATAGATTTGTTTAGAATTTTAGGAATTTCTCCCTCCCTTCTCCATCCATCATTAATTTTTATGTTAAAACTACCCAAACCGCCACCACGACGACCATTTGCTTGATATGCTCGTTTTTCTTCGTTTAAAATAATATTGATTTTGTATTGTATGTCTTCTGCCTTGGACATATATTGTTTTTTATTTTATTACAAGAGTTATTCTTGATCGCAACATTAAACTACGTCATAATCGCCCTCATTATTTGCTTTAAATAATCCAAAATAACTCTCAGATTTTGGGTTAATATTATCAATTTCTTTTATTGTATTTTCCTTCCAATTACCAAACAAAGAAATAAAATGCTTCCCGGAAATAATTGGATAATAAACATTATCATTTCCTTTTAAATATACTGAAGATTTACCTGATTCTTTATAAAAAATCATTTTATTATTTTCTGCCTGCTTCTTATTCAACCACTTTTCAAAAATTGAGACAGGGTCAATTATACGTAAATCGCATAGCCCTCTCTTTTTATTTGTATCATGTTTATATTCACCTTTATGTAGCTCAACATGAAGATGCGGTACTGCTTTATCTGAATTTTGTTCCTCTTCAGATTCTCCTATATAAGCTTCGCCATATTTTTGAGTAATTGAAAGTCCAGTGGCTCCACAATAACCTAAAATATTTCCTTCTTTATATTTTCCTCCTTTCATTTCCTTGTACATATGGAGTATTTTTAAGCTATATTTGTTGCCAGCATATTCAAAACTATATGTTCCCCACCAACCGGCAGATCTTGATAACTGGTAAATTGTTAAAATACCATCGCATGGAGCAACTACAGGTACTTTACCGACTGAATCAGTCAAAAAATCTTGACCAGTATGATACCCTGCCGGTAAATAAGTTACCGGTTTTTTAAATGGAAATCCTCTTTTGTTTTTCCAAATTTCATCTGCTAAAAATAGTCTCATAATTTTAATTTAAATAATTAATGTTAACCAAGCCTTCCATAAACAAAATGTTTCAATATTTTATGCGCATCCTCCCCCTCATGTGTCTTGGAATAATAATCTTTATTTTTACTGAGCCAATTAATCTCAATTAATCTACTTAATGAATTACTTAAAATATTTTCACTAAATTTTTCTACTAACTCATTCCATTTTTGCTCTTTTGATTTTTCATCATCCCTATAAGCTGACAAAAACAAACGTATGGCTGGTTCATCTAAGCTGGCAAATTGAATAAAAGGGTTATTTTCTATCTCCTTTACCCTTCCCTGCAATTTTAAAAAATGTTCTTGGTTTTCAAAATCCGCTGGTCCATATAGATTGTTTGGCCGAAAAAATAAAACAATATAAAATAAGCCAACTACAAAAAACGGCAATGCTATAAACGCCCAAAAAAATGTTGTAGATATTTTACCTATATCAGCAAATGTTGCCAATAACGCAAAACCAGCCTCTGATAATCCAACCATTAGACCAATTATCTGTAATGGCTTATTAAGTTTTAACGGATTGACCTGCATATATTTCTACGATAATATCCGATAAATATTATCATTATTTATATTAAATTTATTTTTTTCTCTTAAAAATATTGAAAAACACATCAAGTGAAACGGTTGTTTTTTTGATTTCAATCATCTCCATATTTTTCAAAATTCCAAAAATTCCCAGCACTCCGTAAGTGGTTGCAATCAAAACAGAAATAAAAATAGCGACATACCCAAACCAACGCATGATATCAGATTTGCATAGAACAAAACCCATACTAAAAATAACAGGCGCTATACCCACAGCTTTTATCCATCCAATTTTTAGTATCTGCGACATAATACAATCAAATTAAAATTTATTTAATTCTTTTTTTAAAATTTTCTAAAATTTTTTCTATTGTTGGTTTCATATTTATTTTTCCTTTAACAAATTATTTATCCCTTCAATCAAAAAATGAATACTAGTACTTGGATTTCCGTTCTTGCTTAAAGCTTCTGCCCAATTTATTTTACTGTATTCTACTGATAATAAACTTTCAGCATTATCCAGCGCTGTTGCCTGAAAGGCAAGCAAATCATTAAAAACTTTCTGATTTTTCTGAAAATCACCCAATCCTTTTTTCTTATAGATTCTAATAATTTTCGATTCAATGTCTTTTCCTCTTTTTATGGATGACGTTGTCCTCTCAAAATGCAAAAGCACCCAGAGTTCAAAACATTCATTCACGTAAGCGATTTTAATGTTGTTTTTTTGGGCGCTATTTATTGCTTTTAATAAGCCTTGCTTATCATTTTTATAAAAATCATCAACATCAAATATACACCATACTTGATCACCGTCTTCTTCGCAGACATTCTTATTTTTCCACCCGGCAACCTTTTCAATAAGCTCTTGCGGAGTCCAGCATAATTCCTTTTTAGGCATCAATAAAGGAGTCCTCAGATAATTTTTATAATCCTGAAAATATTCAATTTCCGCCTTTTGCGTATGCGACCAAACAAAAATTTTTGGATGTACCGACCGATGTTGTTTTTTGCCTCTGTACCTTGCCATGCTATTTTGAAAATTTAATATTTTCAAAATCCGATATATACGGCAAGGCATTATACCGCCCTTCCATGTAGCGCTTCGCGTAATCAACGCCCTTTCTTTCGGAAATATCTGATAGAGAAAATAATTCTGTTGAATTATATTTATTTTTATCTGTAAAATAAATTTGATCTCGTCGTAAAAATTCTTCACTCAAAAGCGAAATGTCATGAGTCGTAAATATCAACTGGGCATTATTGGGATTTTTTTCTTTGGAATTAAAGATCGACACAATATAACGGCATAAATATGGATGCAAACTGGCATCTATCTCATCAATAAATAAGGCTTTACCTCCTTCAAGCGTGTCAATAAAGGGCGCGGACAGAGCAAAAAAGGTCTGGGTTCCTTCGGATTCTTCGCTAAAAAAATCAAGCGATTCAACTCCTGTGTTTTTTCCGTTTTTATCAAATTTCTTATGATAAAATTTCAAGCTTCTTTCTGCAATTTTAGAATCTTCTTTAAATAATAATTCTTTAAATTTATCGGGTATACTTTGCGCTTGTTTTGCTAATATCATTTTTTCACTTGCTTTGATGTCTACTACTCCTAAGTCCGCTTTAATAGTAAAATTTTTCATTTTTTCAGCCATATCCTGATTTTTTAGAAACTGTCCAAACGAATAATTTAGGGTGTTGCCTCGATCTGTGCCAGAAATATAATTGGTATTTTTTACTAAATCAATAATCCTTTTTGAAAGTGGTGTATTATTACCGGCTAGTAGAGTCAAAAATAGCACTTTCTCAGCAGTTTGTTTTTTAAGGATCACTGATGCTTCTTGAAAATAATTTTTATTGCTTTCTATTTCCTGGTTTTTTCTGGAAAACAATATTTTTTTTCCTTTTTCCTGTTTTAACCATTCCTTGCTGACTTTTTCCTTGTTGATTTCAAAGCCATAATTATAAATGTCCTCATCAAGTAAAAAAGTCATTTCAAAACAAGAAGGCTTATTTTCTGTTTCCCTGCTTAACTTAAAAAATTCATTTGGCAGATCAGCCGGAGCATTACTGCGCAAAAGCGACTCCAATACCATTACCCTAAATACAAAAAATGCTTTAAGGATATTGCTCTTTCCGGAAGCGTTCGGCCCATATATGACCGCTGATTTAAGGAGTGAAACATTCCCATGGGCAAAAGTTGCGTCATTTTTCATTGTTTTATCGCTGGTAGCCTGCAAATCAAGTGTAATTTCATCCTTTATAGAGCGATAATTTTTAACTTTAAAATTTAATAGCATATTTTTATTCTTATAATATATAATCTATTATAACTAAATTCTAGCAAACATTTTTCCAAAAGTCAAATTTTTTTGCAAAAAAATGTTAAAATATAGTATTTTTTAGCAATTTTATCCTAAAATTAACCTATCTTTAATTTACCAGCTTTAGCGGTCAAAGTCAACGCCAAAAATTTCCAAAAAACCGTTTTAACACACTATTTTTGACTATGTTTTGTCAAATACGACAAAAGACAGGATTTAAAAATTTCCTGCCCGTCAAATCTTAACCAAAAAATAAAATTTCTGTGAACCCCTCCCTGCGGTCTCTGCCGCAGGGAGGGGTTCACAATAAAAAATAGATTTATGTCTTTGATTTTTGCCCGTTTATTGCTTTCCCAAATTCTACATAAGCCCGTTTTGAAAACTTTTCTACCAAACTATAAATTACCGGAATTACTACTAATGTTAATAAAGTTGAAACCAATAATCCGCCAATTACCGCAATTGCCATCGGCCGCATCATTTCCGAACCTTCTTGTCTGGCTAAAGCCATTGGCAGCATGCCCAGCATAGTGGTTATTGAAGTAATAAGTATTGGGCGCAGGCGAGTTGTCCCGCCTTTTACCAGCGCGTCAAATTTGCTCATTCCTTTTTTGCGCAGTTGATTAATATAATCAATTAAAACAATAGCGTTATTCACCACAATACCAGCCAGCATTATAACTCCCATAAAAGACGGCAAGGATAAAGTTTGTCCCGTGATAAATAAAGCCAAGCCAACCCCGATAAACGCTAAAGGCATTTCAAACATAACAATAAACGGATGGATTAAAGACTCAAATTGCGAGGCCATTACCATATAGACTAACAAAATTCCCAAAGCCAAAGCCCAGCCCAAAGTGCCGAAAGTGTCCCGCATTTGTTTATACGAACCGCCGTATTCTATGAAATATCCCGAAGGCAAATTGTAATCGCTCAATTTTGTTTTTATATCTTTAACCACGCTGCCAACGTCCCTGTCAAGCACATTAGCTGTAACAGCCGCCACTCTTAGCTGGTCTTCACGATTAATTTTTATCGGACCTTCGCCTTTAGAAATTCGCGCTACTTGTTTTAAAGGTATTTGGCTTCCAAGCGGAGTATTAATTGTTAAATTTTTTATCTGTTTAATATCGTCCCTGTAAATTTTATCATAGCGAACTCTTATGTCCGTTTCTTCTCCGCCTTGGCGCAATTGAGTTGCCACCACGCCTTGCATGGAATTTTTTACAGCTGAACCGATTTGCCCTACGGTCAGTCCCAGATAAGACGCCTTTTCCCGATCAATATTAATAACTAATTCAGGCTTGCCTTGGCTCAGAGTGGTATCTGTGTCGCGCACGCCTCCTATATTTTGAATTTTTTGCGCAATCTCGTCTGATACATCTTTTAAAATGCCCAGATCCTTGCCAAAAACTTTTATTTCCACGGGAAAACTTGAACCGCTTATTAAAATTTTGCCCATATCCATAAAATTTATTTCCATATCTCTTATTTTGGGAAGTTTTTTTCTTATTATTTCCTGAATTTCCGCGGCTGAATATTTTCTATCTTTTTTATCTCTTAACCTGATAAAAATTTGCGCTTCATTAA
>JAGLPO010000026.1 GCA_023137275.1 Candidatus Parcubacteria bacterium
TGATAAGTGCGTAACATGAGTTAATAAAGCGCTGAGCGCTTCATCTCTTTGGGTTTTTTACAACCAGCCAATTTAAGTATGGTAGGGGCAATATCGCTCAAAATGCCTTTGGATTTTAATTTAATTTTATTTTTAAGCTTTCTGTTAACAATAATAAACGGCACTAAATTGGCGGTATGCTCGGTATATATCTCTTGCGTTTCAAGGTTGATCATTTTTTCAATATTCCCGTGATCGGCCGTAATAACCGCTGTGCCTCCGGCCGCGAGATAAGCCTTGACGATCTCGCTAACATATTTATCAATATGCTTAACTGTTTTTTTTGCCGCTTCCAAATTGCCGGTATGCCCAATCATATCCGGGGCGGCAAAATTTAATAAAGTAAAATCGTATTTCCACCCCAAGCGCTTATTGCTTAGCCGTAAATTACGAATAACCCGCCTGCATAGCTTATCCGAACTCATTGTCGGCGTTTGGTCATACGACTTAACATCCGGCGACGGCACCATGCACTGCTCTTCCCCGGCAACGGTTCCGCTATAGCCGCCATTAAAAAAATAAGTGACATGAGCGTATTTTTCCGTTTCCGTGATATATAATTGGCGTAGATCCTTAAGCTGCATAGGCAAGGTTTCTCTAATGTCAAAGCTGGGATAAGCGGTTAAAATGTCGTCCAGATCCGGACCAAAGTCGGTCATGGCAACAAAATATAAATGCTTTAACTTTTTCGGCCGCTTAAACGCGCCGCGATTCATTTTATTAAAATCATTCTGGACAAAGGCTTTGCTGAGTTGCCGGCCCCGATCTGAGCGAAGATTAAAAAATATCACACTGTCGCCATCTTTGATACGCGTATTGCGGCCTTTAATCTTGTTAATTATAAAAGGCGAAATAAATTCATCACTTTCACCACGGTTATAAGCTTCGGTAACTGCTTCGCGCGCGGTTACCGCTTTTAGTCCATCACCTTTAATCAGAGCATTATAGGCCTGCGCGGTCCGATCCCATTTCTTTTTTCGGTCCATAGCGTAAAAGCGGCCCATTACGGTAGCAATCACTTCATCATTGGTAAAACGGCGCTGCAGGTCATAGATCAATTTTAATGACGCGTATTTAGGCGAATCACGCCCATCAGTAAACAAATGAAGAAACACCGGTCCCACCCCTCGCTGTTTCATCAGCTTAAGCAAGGCTAACAAATGTCCCGGATCCGAGTGCGGACTCTGGCCGTTGGAAAGCATGCCGACAATATGCATTTTTGAATTCATTTTCTGTATATGCCGGATTGCCCCTAAAAAAGCGGAGTTTTTATAAAACGTGCCATCGCTAATACTCTTGCTTATCCTTACCGAATCCTGCTCCACCAGCCTTCCGGCGCCGATGTTCATGTGCCCGGCTTCCGAGTTGCCCACCTGCCCGGTTGGCAAACCAACATGCTTGCCATGCGCCTTTAGTCCGGTGCTCGGGTATTTGCGCGCCAGACCGTCCAGCGTTGGAGTTTTTACCAGACTAATTGGGTTCCCCGGGTTCGGCTTATCCAAACCCCAGCCGTCAAGAATGATGAGGATGAGGGGAAGGTTTGAATTTATTTTATTTTTTATTGGCATTTATTTGTAATTCAATTTCCATCAAACGATTATATTTTGCCAGGCGTTCGCTTCTGGATAATGAGCCGGATTTAATGTAGTCGCAACCGGAAGCCACGGCCAGATCGGCGATAAATGTATCACAGGTCTCGCCTGAACGATGGGAAGCCATGGTCTTTAAATTATGCTTTTGGGCCAGCTTAATTGTTGCTATTGTTTCGCTAAGCGTGCCGACTTGATTGGGTTTAATAAGGATCGCGTTGGCCGCTTTCTCTTTAATTCCTTTTCGCAGCCTGTCAATATTAGTAACAAACAGGTCATCGCCTATGAGAAGCATTTCCTGGCCCAGCTCTTTATTCAGCTCGCGCCAGCCAACCCAATCGTCTTCTCCCAGCCCGTCTTCAATTGAAATGATCGGAAATTTTCTAAACCATTCATAGTATAAACCGATAAGCGTAGCGCTGGTAAAAATAGCATTGTCCAGTTTAAAGATATATTTTTTGGTTTTTGGATCATACAGCTCGCTGGAGCCGACATCAATGCCAAAACCAATATCTTTACCCGGCTGATAGCCGGCGTTAAGACAAGCGGCGCTAATAAACTCCAGCGCCTGAATACTGGAATGAATATCCGGCGCGTAACCGCCTTCATTACCCACGTCCGTGTCCAGCCCGGCGGCCTTAAGCACATGGCCCAGCTCATGGAATATCTCCGCTCCCATTCTAACCTTTTCCGCCAAGGTGGTTTTAATAAGCGGAAGTATCATAAATTCCTGAAAATCCAAATTTGTGTCCGCGTGAGTACCGCCGTTAAAAATATTAAATGACGGGGTCGGCATTTTTATTTTTCCGCGGCCGAATTTATAAATCTTCCGTATATATTCGTAAAGCTCTTGCTCCTTAGCCCGCGCCCCGGCCCGGGCCGCTGCCAAAGAAACTGACAAAATAGCATTAGCTCCCAGCTTTTTCTTATTTTTAGTCCCGTCCAGCTTGATCATGGCCTCGTCTATCTTTTCCTGCTTAACAGCGTCCATGCCTGCCAATGCTTTATTTATCTTAGTGTTTACGTTATTAATTGCCTTAAGCACGCCTTTGCCGTTATAGCGCTTTTTGTCATTGTCGCGCAATTCCCAGGCCTCGTGTATGCCGGTGGAGGCCCCGCTTGGCACGCTGGCTTTGGCAGCAATGCCATTATCAAGCTCAACCCCGGTTTCAACCGTGGGGTTGCCGCGCGAATCTAAAATTTCTCTTGCACTAATTTTTTTAATTTTCGCCATATTTTAATATTTAAGGCTTTATTTTTTATTCTCCAATTCAGTTACTTTTTTTTCAAGTTTAATGATATATAATGTTAATTCTTCTATTTTTTCCAACAATTTCATATCTCTGTCCTGCATACTCAGCCCAGCCCAGCCTTCTGTGTCATCCATATCAGGAAAATTTTCCAAATGCTTATGCTTAAGAATAAATTTTTCTACCTCTGACAGAGACTTAAGATTATATTCTGAATCAAAAACATAGTCTGGAACATTTAATGTTGTACCATCATCTATAAAACTACCGCCAGTTACTCTGATATTTCCTCCATTAACATGTAATTTAGCGTTAACGGTCGGATTTTCCGTCCCAATTCCAACTCTGCCATCTGACATCATAACCATTTTAACATTTCCAACTCCGGCTGCAAGTCTTAATCTATTATCGTGAGATTTAATAGAAAAGGGGCTAGCATCATTAGCAACATTAAAAGTAATTCCAGCACTACTGACATTAGCAGGACCGTTATGTATTAATACTATTTCTGCGGCATTTCCAGAATCTCCTTCAAGATGTAATTGCGCCTGAGGACTACTTGTCCCAATCCCGACTCTATTATTAACACTGTCCACTACAAAGGTATCTGCATCAACTATAAAATTTCCGGCTAAACCGATTCCCCCGGCCTTGGTCTGGAAAGTGGCGCTGGTGTCCAGGGGCTGGCTTAAATTGTCGTCCGGAGGCGCTGCCGTAGGCGCGGTCCAGGCCGCTAAAAGAGACTGAAAGGAAACCGACAGGCCCAGAGCAAGCACTATGGTTATTATTAGCTTTGTACCTGTTAATTTTAATTTGGTCTTTAACATAAGATTACTTAATAGTTACAAATTATTTAAAAATAATTAAATAGTTATTATTCGGCTGTGACTCCGGCTGATTTTTGAGCGTTAATTTGATCGTTTAATTCTTCCATCTGTTTCATCTTAATAGCCGCTTCAGCGGCCTTTTCATTCTCGTTCCTCATATCGGCCGCGTTAATTTTTTCATTAAGATCCTCCATTAACTGCATTTTTTCCTCAACCGTCATCTCGCTTTGCTTTGGCCTGTCAACTTTTAATTCCGGGCTGAAGATCGGCTTCATAATACCATAAATGATAATAAGGACTATTGCTGCGGCAAAAAACAACAAAGCAAGAGTATAAATTGCGGATTTAGGCTTCATTTGCTAGATAGCAGATGACAGACGACAAAAAAAATTTATATTATCTGTTATCTACAATTAATTATTTAACGATTATCATTGCCAGGATTACTTATCTCAATATCATTGATTTTCACCGGATTATTATTTATTGGTTCGCACCAAGCCAATGAATTCTCGCATTCAAGCGTTTTTCGCTCATATCCGTCCGCGCAGCGCTTTTCCCGATCGTATATTTCATAATTGTGCCTGTGAATACGCTTTAAAGAGGCAAGGCAACAATTATCCATATTGCATATTTTATTATCCGGATCCAGAATGGCTTCCAAAGGGGCTGAATCAACATTATCAACTTGCTCGCTTATTTCTTTAATTTCATTAATTAAATAATATCCAAACGACAAAACAACGATCGCGATTATTATACTATAACTGATACCGATAATAGAATATCTAAAACCCCGTTTCCTGCCTTTTTCATATAAACCCTGCATACGGTTTTCAAATTCCTTGCCAGGCTTGTTTTTTTTATTGTTTACACTCTGTGATATTGTAAATTTAGCAGGCAGGGACAAGGGCTGACGCGGTATATTGCCGGGCAAAATCCGCTTCTTTTTCTTCTCATCCGGCTTTTTTTGAACATTTTCAAACATGAATAGACAGCAGACAACAGACAGCGGACAACAGGTTTTGATTATGTGTATTTTAGTATTCACATTTCTGTTGTCTGTTTATTGTTGTCTAAAATACATGATATTAACAAATAATAAAAATAATATAGATTAAATTCTGTTTATAATATAAACTTCTCGACTAATTTTTATTTAACATACAAACCTTTTAACCCGGGCATTTTCGCGCCTGTTAAAAAACTAAGCATGGCGCCGCCGCCGGTAGAGACCCAATCCACATGCTCAAACATTTTGGTTGCCTGGAGCGCAGCTACGGTTTCGCCGCCGCCGGCCACGCCAAAGGCCTTGCCGGAAGAACGGGCGGCTATTACCTGGGCCAGCGCTAAGGTGCCGTGTTTGAAACGCCCGTCCTCAAACATGCCCAAAGGTCCGTTCCAAAAAATAGTTTTGGCCTGCTTAATAAACTTGGAATACAATTTGATCGTCTGCGGGCCGATATCAAAAATATAATCGTTTTTACCTACTTTATTCACGCTCACAACGCGGACACGCCACTTTTTTTCACGGCTGCTAACCACTGCGTCAAGCGGCAATATTATTTTTTTGTTATAAATTCTCTTGGCTATGGCAATGCCTTTTTTGTCACTTATTGACTTGCCGATCTCCAGACCATGGGCGGCTAAAAAATCATTGGCTAAAGCCCCGCCCACAAGCACTCGGTGCGAAATACGAGACAATTTTTTGATTAATGGCATTTTTATAGCTAATTTAACACCGCCGATCACGGAAATTAACGGGTTTTCCGGCCGCAAAACCCGGCTTAAATGCTTAATTTCTTCAGCTACTACCAACCCGGCAAAGCCAGGCAAATAATTTTTGATCGCCGCCAGACTGGCGTGATTTCGATGTGAAACTCCGAAAGCGTCATTAACGTAATATTTCGCAATACTGGCCAATTTTTTAGCCAAACGCTTGGAATTCTTAGTTTCCCCGGGCTCAAATCTAATATTTTCAAGCATTATTATCTGCCCGGGCTTCATTTTATTTACGGCCGTATCTACCGCAAAGCCATGGCAAGTGTCCAGATGCTTGATTGTCTTTTTTAAATACTTGCCAAGCCTGTCCGCGATCGGCCGGGTGCTTAGATCGCGCGCGCGCTTACCCTGTTCAGGCCGGCCAAGATGGGTTAATATCACTACTTTTGCCCCATTATTTATTAAATAATTAAGCGTTGGCAAAGCCCGGCTAATTTTAAAATCATTTTTTATTATTCCGTGTTCAATCGGCACGTTAAAATCACTGCGAAGCAGTACAACTCTGTTATTAATATTGCTAATTTTTTTAATTGTTTTTATTCGCATATACTTCTATCCACATCCATTATATTATACCATATTTTACCCCGAAAAACCAAAAAAATATTGACTCCCAGGATGTATTACCCGAATAAGCATTGACGTGGCTACCTATTAATAAAAATAAACTTAGAGAGAAAATTAAAAGTTTAAATCTCATATATTAATATTAATTTAAACGAGTTCTTAACCTTACCCCCAACATTAGCATATTATAAATCTAAGAGCAAGGTAGAATTAGCCACAAATTTTCCGCTATTCACCACTCAAACAAAACACGAAAAAATTCTAAAGAAATCGTAAAAAAAGTATAAAATTTTGACCTTGTCCTCCGTAGTCCCGAGTACTCGGGACGAAGGGGGATAAAGTTTTGCTTTAAAAAAATTCTCCAATATTAAAAACAAGCTATTAGTTTTTGAATTAATGGTTATAAATTTTCCGTTTTTGTCCATTTTATGTTATAATATAATTAAGTTGTGCAAATCTTATTAATGCAACTCTAAGAAAAATTCAAACCCCATGTTCACCAACAAACAACTGGAAAAAATCCTAATCAAGGCAGAGTCGCTGACAAAAGAACAATTTAAAAAATACGCTGATGAAGCCAAGGCTAAAGGAAAAAAACTTGAGAACTATTTGAATGAAAAAAAAGTGATCACTCCAATAGTTCTCTACGAAAACGCGGCCAGTTTTTATAAAATACCTTTTATTGATCTAAAAAATCAAACCATAAGAAAGGACGTGCTTTTTACGGTTCCGGAACCGATCGCCACCAGCCATAATATAATATCTTTTGACGCTAATGAAAAAGAAATAAAATTAGCATTGCTGGATCCGGAAGATATTGAAATAATAGAATTTATAAAAAAGAAAATAGGTTTAAAGCCGATCCTTCACCTAACCACTCCTGACAGCATTTCCGATACCTTAAAACAGTACCACAAAAGCCTTAAAGCCGAGTTTGACTATCTTGACCCGAATAAATTAAACGAAGTTGACACTCATAAAGACTTAAAAAGACTGGCTGAAGACCTGCCGGTTGTCCGAATAGTTGATACATTGCTTGAATATTCGGTAATTGAAGGCGCCAGTGATATCCATATTGAACCGGAAGAAAAAAATGTTTTGGTCCGGTACCGGATTGACGGGATACTGCGAAACGTAATGGTCCTGCCCAAGTCGGTCCAGTCCGGAATTATCGCCCGTATCAAAATTTTGTCTAATCTTAAAGTGGATGAACATCGCCTGCCTCAGGACGGACGATTTAAAATCACTACTGACGAATATAAAGTCGCTTTCCGGGTTTCAATCCTGCCCACTTTTGACGGAGAAAAGATCGTTCTGCGCCTGCTTAACGAAAAAGCCCAGGTTCTTAGCCTGGAACAGCTCGGCCTTCAGCCCGGAGCGTTTAAAACAACTAAAAGAAATATAGAAAAACCCCATGGCATAGTCATGGTTACCGGCCCGACCGGCTCCGGCAAGACCACGACTCTTTATACGATCCTGAATATTTTAAATACTCCGGAAGTGAACATTTCCACTATTGAGGACCCGATTGAATACCGCATGCCCAATGTTAACCAGTCGCAGGTCAATGCCAAAATAGGCTTTACTTTTGCCAGCGGTTTGCGCGCCTTTCTCCGCCAGGACCCTGATATAATCATGGTCGGTGAAATTCGGGACAAGGAAACCGCCGAAATAGCGATTCACGCCGCCATGACCGGCCATCTTGTGCTTTCCACCCTTCATACCAATGACGCGCCGACAACAATGCCCCGCTTAGCGGAAATGGGCGTCCCCTCTTTTTTGGTCGCCAGCACCACTAATGTAATAATCGCCCAGCGCTTAGTCAGGAAGATCTGCTCGGATTGCATCCAAAGCTATAATCTGGACGATGAACAAACCAAAGAACTGGAAAAACAGCTGGACATTGAGAGTATTCTCCATACCCTGGAAAAAGAAAAATCAATTATAAGCGCCAAAAAGGGAATGAAATCCATTCTATTCTACCGCGGCAAAGGCTGTAAGCGCTGCAATAATACCGGCTATAAAGGACGAATCGGCATTTATGAAGTACTGGAAAACACAGATACGATCAGCTCCCTGATACTAAAAAACGCGCCGGCTAAGGATATTTATGCCCAGGCACTGGCCGAAGGCATGATCACCATGTCTGAAGACGGCTTTATTAAAGCCAAAAACGGCATAACCACGATTGAAGAGGTTATGAGAGTAACAAAAGAGTAACCCTCCCCCCCCCTCTCCTAATTAAGAGAGGGGGTTAGGGGGAGAGGAATAACTTGTAATTTAAATTTTTAAATCTATGCCTGTCCATCTAAACCCTGAATCATCAAGCGATACCGAGGAAAACGATAAACAAAAAATCGGCCTTTACCAAAAAATAAATGATATGGTAATGTCGCTTTCCCGCGTGTCTTTAAAAGAAAAATTATTCTTTGTCCAGCACCTGGGCTTAATGCTTAAATCCGGCATTTCCCTTTCAATCGCCATTAATACTATCAGCAAGCAAACGGAAAATAAATATTTTCTAAAAGTACTTACAGACGTAGGCAGCCAGGTGGAAAAAGGAACCGCTTTTGCCGAAAGCCTGCGGCCGTACAAAAAAGTATTCGGCGAATTATTTATCGCCATGATCGAGGCCGGCGAACTCTCCGGCAAGCTTGAGGACGTCCTGCATGAACTGTTTATTCAGATGAAAAAAGAGCACAACCTGATATCAAAAGTTAAAGGCGCGCTCACCTATCCGGCGGTGATCATTCTGGCCATGATCGGCATCGGCTCCTTTATGATGGTATTTGTCGTGCCAAAAATTACCGCGATGTTTAAAGATTTTGGCGCTGAATTGCCATTGCCGACAAAAATTCTTATCGGTGTAAGCGACGCGATAGTTAATAACGGCATGGCCACAATAATTATCGTGAGCGCTGTAATTTTTATTTCTGTTAAAATATTAAAAACCCGCAAAGGCAAGTATATTTTTCAGGGCATACTGCTAAAGCTGCCTATTTTCGGATCAATCATTAAAAAGATCAACCTGGCCCGTTTTGCCCGCAATATCAGCTCGCTCCTTAGAACCGACATAATGATAATTAAGACATTTCAAATTACGGCCAAAGTACTGGGCAACCTTCATTATCGCGAAGCTTTGAATGAAATGGCCCTAAAAATCAAAAAAGGCAACAAGTTAAATGAGGTAATTAACATTAACCCCAGGCTTTTTCCTCCGGTTGTATCGCAAATGGTGGCAATCGGAGAGGAAACCGGCGAGCTTGACAGTATTTTGGCCGAATTAGCCGAATTTTACGAAGATGAAGTAGATCAGATAATGGAAAATTTGCCGGCCATAATTGAACCGGTATTGATCCTGGCTCTTGGCCTTGGCGTTGGCGGAGTGGCCGTTGCCGTTATTATGCCAATGTACTCGCTTACTACCGCGATTTAAATATGAAATATACGCATAATAAACAATCAGGTTTTTCCTTAATAGAAGTTTTGGTTTCAGTGATGATCATATCAATATTGACCTTGGGTATATATAGCCTAATAATTTTATCCCTGCGAATAAATATTGACAATGGAAATTATGTTATCGCGACTGAATTAGCCAACCAAAAAATGGAACAGATCAGAAATTTACCTTACGTTGATGTTGGCACAATAGCCGGTAATCCAAGCGGAAACATACCTGACAGTGAAACTATTTTTCGTGATGGCGAATTCCAGGTAAACACTTCGATCAGGTACGAACAGGACCCGTATGACGGCCTGGCGCCGCCGGCTGATATTGTCTTTGATGATTATAAAATTGCCACCATAGAAGTCGTCTGGAATTCCAAGTCCGGACCTAAAAGTGTTTCCGTATTTTCAAAAATTATCCCTTGCACCGAAGAAACCGATAGCGGCAATGGCCTGCTTGATATTCTGGTAGTTGACGCCAACGGCAACCCGGTCACGACCGCGAGCGTCCATATCGTTAATAATATAATCGCGCCGGCTTATGACCAAACATTTTTTACCGATAGCAATGGCGAGCTTTTAAGGTCGGTTTTGCCGTCATTTGAAGGATATGAGATAACTGTTACCAAAACCGGCTACGGAACAGATAAAACCCACACCCGGAATGCTGAAAACCCAAACCCGACAAAACCGCATCTTAGCGTGGTGGTCGGCGATAAAACCGAAGAGAGTTTTTGTATTGACTTGCTTTCAATTTTAACCATTAATACTATTAACCAGGATCTGCCTGATAACTGGCAGGCTAACACCGATACCAGCGGTGAATCCCAGACAAACAGCCGCCTGGTAATTGATGATAACGGCTATGTTTATGTTGTTTGGGAAGATTACCGCCAAAGCTCCCAATCAAAAATTATGGCCCAAAAATACAGTTCAGTCGGCGATCCTCAATGGCCGAATCCTGGTGCACCTGATGAAATATTCGTTAGTACGGCCAACAACACGGTTCTGCCGGATATACTGGTAGATTCTTTGGGAAACCTGTATATTGCCTGGCACGATAATTCCGTAGGCAACCAGGAAGTATATCTGATCCGTTTGGACTCGGTTGATGGCAGTGATAATTGGGGAGGCGAAAAAAAATTAAACACCTTGGCGGATTCTGATGACCAGGGCGAAATAAGAATCGCCCTTTATGAGTCTTATGGCGCCACTACCGTTACGGCCGTCTGGCAGGATGACAGAAATACTGCCAATAATAACGATATTTATCTGCAGCAATTTGATTATAGCGGAAGCCAAATATTAACCCCGGAGATCAGAGTTAACCAAAATCTCATTACTGACACCACGGAACAATATGACCCGGCCATAGAAGCTGATTCTAACGGTAATACCTATACTGTATGGACTGATGATCGTGACGGCGACTTAAATATCTATGGAGCCAAACATAACTCTTCGGCTGTTCTTCAGTGGGAACTGAAATTAGTGTCCGAAGCCGGCAATGCCAACCAATATGAAAGCGCCATTGGCATTGACTCAAATAATTTTATTTATCTTATCTGGACTGACGAAAGAAACGGAGACAAGGATGTTTACGCGCAAAAATACGACACCAACGGCAATCCTCAATGGGCCTCTGATGTTTTAATAAACACAGATGCCGGCTCTGGCGACCAATATGAGCCAAGTATAGCGATTGACTCAAATGATAATTTCTACGTTATCTGGACTGACGAAAGAAACGGAGACAAGGATGTTTACGCGCAAAAATACGACACCGGCGGCAACGTTCTTTGGCCCTTTGACTTAAGGGTTAATATAAATATCGACACCTCGGACCAATATTGCCCGGAAGTAATAGTCAACCCGGTGAGCGACAGCCCGTACGCAACCTGGATTGACGAAAGAAACGGAGATGCTGATATTTTTATTACAGAATTCAATGTTTACGGATCTTCATCCACTATTCCCAACATACCGATAACCGTTATTGGATCAAAACAAATCGGTAACAACCCGATAATCTATGAATATGACATATCCACTACCACCGACAACGTCGGTAATATTCAATTAACAATTGAATGGGATACACCCGGCTATACCATTAATGTAAAATCCGCTTCAACATCATATAATTTAATATTTATTCAGCCGACTCAGCCAATAGCGGTGTGGCCCGGCACAACTATCCCTGTCACAATGTATTTAGAAAATTAATATTCTTATATTCCCATGATAGCAGATAAAAATAAAGGATTTACGTTAATTGAATTGACTGTTGTCATGTCAATCTTTATTTTAATGTTCATTTTAGGCGGCAATTTTATCGTAACCACCCTTCAGGCAACCAGATTTACCTCTGACCAGGGCGAGGCCATAATCCAGGCCCGCAAAGCCATTAATAACATTTCCAAAGACGTTCGCGAAGCCTCTTGCTCGGAGCGCGGTGATTACCCGATAGGCCATATGGCGACTCAAAATTTTATATGGTACGGTGATGTTAATAATGACAACTTAGCTGAAAAAATCAACTATCTGATTGACGGTTCTGACTTATTAAGAGTGGTTACCGGCCCTGGGGTTAGCAATAATTATCCGGATTCAGAAAAATCCACCTCAACTATCGCTTATTACATGAACAACCAAGCCGAATCAATTTTTAAATATTATGATGCTGACAATAATGAAACAACGGCGATTAACGAGGTTAGATTAATTAACGTAAGGCTAAAAATTAATGTTACCCCGCTTGTCGCTCCGAACGATTATTATGTTGAAACCGATATTCAGCTAAGAAACCTAAAGGATAATCTATAATAACCATAATATTAGCTAATGTGATCATGAATATAATTCAAACGCGTAAATCTTAATAATGTTAAACAAACAGCAAAAAATAATTTTGCTTGCTGACAATTCCGGAGCCATGCTGGTTATTGCTTTGGTTGCCGCCGGGTTATTTTTGGTTATATTGCTTGGCAGTATCGGACTGGCATTACTGCAGCAAAAATTAAACCTGCAAAAAGTCGCCGCTGCCCAGGCTTTTCACATTGCCGAAGCAGGCGCGAATTATTACCGCTGGGTGCTTTATCACGATAATAACGAATACTGCAATGGCGAAGCCTGCGTTGGCTCACCTGACTATGGCCCGTACGGCCCTTATTCATATATGGATGATTCAGGCGCGATCACCGGGTATTATGAATTATATATTACTCCGCCGTTGGCAAACGGATCCACGATCGTAAATATCAAATCCATCGGCTGGTCATCTGATTATTCAGGCATAAAAAAGACAATTGAGGTCCAATGCGGTATTCCGGCCTGGTCAAGCTTTTCCACTCTGGCAAACGCCCATATACGTTTTGGCTTAGGCACGGAAGTATGGGGGCCTATACATTCAAACGCCGGCATTAGATTTGACGGTATTGCGCATAATTTAGTCACCTCGGCTCTTTTGGAATATGACGACCCTGACCCGCCGTCCCACCCTACGGAATTCGGAGTGCATACTCATGTTTACGAGGTGGGAAATTATGATCCTAACGAAGTAAGCACCGGAGCTAATCCGCCATCACCCCCGAACTATCCGGCGGTCTTCCAGGCCGGACGTAAATTCCCGGTGCCGATAATAAGCTTTGATCTGTTGGACAACTATGTAAATGAGGCTTTAGCTTTAGCCGGACAAAGCGGAATTGTGCTTGAAGCATCCGGTGATGAAGGATATCATATTATTTTTAAAACAAACGATACGATTGATATTTACATTGTGGAAAACATTACGCCGCAATGCAAATATTTTAATCCCGGTATTCAAAAATCCGATACTGACGGTATTGTAAGCGAAAGTGTTTATTTATTAGCTACCTCAACTCCGCCTAACGGCCTTATTTTTGTTAAAGACAATGTTTGGGTAGAAGGCCAAATAGACGGAAACAGGGTTACTGTTTTGGCTTTTATAGAACCTTTGGGGGGCAGTGTTTCTGATATTATTATCAATAATGATCTAACTTATACTAACTATGACGGCACAGACGCTATTGGATTGATTGCCCAAAGAAATATAAATATTGGGTTATTCAGCGATGATAATCTTCAGATAGACGCCGGCTTGATCGCCAAGCAGGGGCGTATCGGCCGTAATTACTTCCCATGTACGGATGCTAACGATTGCAGCAGCGCTTATTGCAGTAGAAACACAATAACGATCTATGGCTCTCTGGCAACCAGGGACAGATACGGATTTGCTTATACTGATGGTACCGGCTATCAAAATCGCTTATTAAACTATGATAATCACCTGACCTATTCACCGCCCCCTCATTATCCGTCAACCGGTGAATATACCTTTATATCCTGGAATGAAAAATAAAACTAACATAACACTATGTTTATAACAAAACACAACATACCGCCAATCGGCCTTGATATATCAGATTCATCCCTTAAGCTCGCTCAGCTTAAAAGTTCCGGCGACAGCATTAAAATCCAGGCTCTTGGTTGCAAAAATTTGGAAAAAGGCATTATTGACAGCGGTGTTATAAAACAGCCGGAAATAGTTATAAAAAAAATCAATGAGCTTATTTCTAGGCCGAATTTCGGCTCAATAAACACAAATGAAGTAGTCGCTTGCCTGCCTAAAGATAAAACCTTTATTAAACTGATTAATATGGATAAGACACCGAATAACCTGATCGATGTAATGGAAAATGAAATTGAAAAACATTTCCCCCTAAGCGGCAAAGAAATGTATTTTGACTGGCAAATCGTTAAAGAGTATGATCAAAATTACGATGTACTGATTGGCGCCGCGCCTAAAAATATTGTTAAACAATACATTGCCATATTAACCAAGGCCAGGCTTTCGGTAGTAGCGCTTGAAATAGAGTCAGCCGCCATTTCACGGACACTTCTTAAGGAAGAAGCCAGGAAATATTCCGGCCCATTGGATAAAAATTACTGTATTATCAATATCGGCGCTGAAAATTCGCAAATGTCTATTTATTCACAAGGGACAATAGTAATGTCTGTCAGCATACCCATATCAAGCAGGGAAACAACTGATGAGATCGCTAAAACACTGGAAATTAAGCCTGAGCAGGCGGAAAAAGCCAAGTTTATTTGCGGCCTGGACAAATCAATGGCCAATGGCATAGTACACGATATTTTATTGGCAATGATTGAAAATATTATCAGCCGCATCCAGATCGGCCTGGATTTTTATTATAAGCACTACAGCGGCCGGGGAAACATAACCAAAATTATTCTTACCGGCAACGGCGCCAATGTTAAAAATATTGACAAAATATTTAGTGAAAAATTATCAATTCCAGCGGAAATGGGCAATATCTACACGCATTTAGATGAAAGCAAAGAAAAATTATCAAAAAATTTTATCGTTTACGATATGATCAAACCGGACGATAAAAAGAAAAATAACGAAGAAAAAAACGCTTCCATACAGGGAAACAATGAGCTGATTTATACTACCGCCATTGGCCTGGCATTACGAAAAATTTTCATCAGGCTCACTGCGTAATAAAATCTAATATATGATTGATTTAAATATTATTTCGCGAGAATTAAAAAAAGAAATAAACGCTAAAGCTATTTATGTTTCTTTTAAAAATCTTTTGGCTCTTATTTTTATTATCCTTATTTTTTATGCCATCGCTCTCCTGGTGTGTTTATTGATCCTGCAAATTCATTTTACCAAAACAGTAAAAGACACGACCCTTCTGGTCCGCCGTACGGAAAACTATACCACCGAGGTAAGGCAAATAAATGATCTTATAATCAATACTGAAACTATTCAGGCTGATTTTGTTGCCTGGTCTTATCTCCTGGAATACTTGCAAACCTTATCCAATGAAAACATTAAAATATCAAATATCGGCGTTGATAAAGGTGAAAAGGCCATTGCATTAACAGGGGTGGCTGCTACCCGCGACAGCTTGCTTCAACTCAAAGAAACGCTTGAACAATCAAATTATTTTAGTGAAATAAACTTACCGATCAAAAACCTGCTTGAAAGAGAGAATATTAATTTTAGCATAAACACGAATTTAAGCGCTTATGAATTTAAATAAATTTAAAAACCTTGATTATAAAAAGAAAATAATTTATCTTAGCCTTGTTTTTGCAGTGGCGGCTTTATCAACAGTCTATATGATCATCAAACCAACCCTGATGAAAATAAAAGAGGAGCGCGCCAATATAGTAACCCAAAAGATTGAGCTGGAAAAAAGATTGAGCAATGAAAAAAATATGGCCTCTCTAAGCTCAAAAATAAGAAAAATTAAGCCTCAAATTGACCGTTTGTCAAGCGTTTACATTAATCAAGGCCGCCAGCTTGAATTTATCACTACTCTTGAAGGGATTGCCAGTGAAAATAAAGTCGCGCAATCTTTAAATTTGAATTTTGACAGCTTGAGCAATGATCCTAATTATAATATTATCCCTTTGGAAATTAGCGTAAGCGGAACCTACGCTAATGTGCTTAATTACCTGATTTCCCTTGAAACCATGAATTACTATATTAATATTACTAATTGGCAGTTCTCGCCCGGCGGCGCTATAGTTTCCGAAATCTCGGTTCTGGAAACCAATAAACAAAGCGCTCCCGGTTCCGGCGCTCCATATACCCTGCGTCTGACTGCTAATACTTATTGGAAATAAATCCATGAAATTTAAAATAAAATTTACAATCAGGCATGTCTTTCGCTATTTATATGTATTTTTAATATTGGCCAATTTTGTGGTTTTGTATTCTATTGTTAATTTTGCAAAAGAATACGTTTACCAGGCAATAATTATGGATCAAAACGAGCTTATGCAGGCCAGCCGCGGCGTGGGCGACATAAATGTTGAAAAATTTGAAGCAATAATTAAAAAAATTGAACAAAAATCAATTCACTAAATCTTCAATTTTTTTAATATAATTTGAAGTACTATAATTTTTTACTTTCTCTTTTGCCGTCTTACCGATGGTTTTTATTTTCTCTTTATTCATAAGCGCCCATTCAATTTTTTTTATTAGATCTTCCTTGCTGCCCGGCTCAAACAGCAACCCGCCCAGTTCACGAATCAATTCAGTAATACCGCCGATCCGGCTGGCAATGACCGGCAAGCCGAATGAAGCGGCTTCATAAATTACAGTCGGTGAATTTTCATAGCAAAGAGACGGCACGACTAAACAATTTGCTTCTTTCATTAAACTGATAATTTTCTTATGCGAATCATCAAAAATGAATTTTATATTTTTTTGGTTTTTTGCGATTTTTTTTGCTTCATTATAGTCAGGGCCATGGCCGACCATGATTAATCTGCTGTCTTTATTCTTCTCAGCCAAATCAATAAATGAACGAAGGGCAAACAAAGCTCCTTTAGATAAGCTAAACGGACCAATAAATAAAATATCAAATTTTTCATTCTCCTGGCCGCTTATTTTTTCGCTGTTGCTAAATAACGCCGGGTTTGGCAATATTAAAATATCTGAATTTTTAAAGAATTTTCTCTTAAGATGCATATTCATTAACCAATTAGAAGGAGATATCACAATATCCGGAGACTGCATTAAATATCGGCTGAAAAATATATACAGTTTAGTCCACGGATAGTCAAGAACCGATTCTTTGCTATAATAGATTAAGCCGGAAGGGTAAATAAGCTGGATATCGTGCAATATATGAATATACTTTATTCCTAAACGCTTAAACAAACAGGGAAGTAAAAGGCTAAGCCCTTTTAAATTGTGAGTTATAATTAGATCCGGCTTTTCCTTTAATAATATTTTTTTGATTTTTAAATATTTAAGCGCGTCAACGGAGTCAAACAAATGCCAAATTAACCGAATTGGAAATATGATTTTAGGCAATTTTTTGTATAATGACTTTATCTCGTAAACCGCCTTATCAGCGGCATGATCCGTGGCCGCGGTAATTACAAAAACCTGATTTTTTTTTCTTAGCCCATCAACCATTGCTCTGGCAATTGCCTCGGAACCGGTTTTTGGATTTTCTCTATATATATTATTTATCAAACAAATTTTCATATTTATCTCTTATTTTACCCTTGCTATATTTTTTCAAGACCAATTCCCTGCTCGCTTTACCCATATTATTAAGCCGGCCGTTATCTTCCAATAAGCCTTGAATTTTATTTCGCAAATCATTACTGTCCCCTGGCCGGGCCAAAAGGCCTTCTTTATTGCTAAATACTTTGCGCACTCCCGGCAGGTCAGTGGCGATTACAGGCGCGCCGCAGGCCATTGCCTCAATGAGCACCAGACCAAAAGCTTCATTACTGTTAATAGAAGGCAAAATAAATAAATCAGCATTTTGATATTCTTTTACCAGATTATTTTGGCTCAGTTCGCCTTTAAATTTTATTTTTTCATTAATTTTAAATTTTTTGGCTAAATTTTCATAATATTTTCGCCTGGAACCGCTTCCGACTATATTTAGCCGCCATTTATTCAGATTTAAGCCGTTTAAAGCCTTAAAAAAGATATCCAAACCCTTAAAGTAGTGCGCTTTGTCCAGTCCGCCCACAAATAACAATTCAATGCTCTCTTTTGATTTCTTGTTTTTCTTAGGACAAAATATTTTTGTGTCAACAGTGAACGGCAGCTCATAAAATTTGTCTTTATATTTATTATATATGCCGGAAATATTGCTATTCTCCACATAATCCAGGCTCGCAACCGTAACTTTATCAGCCATTTTAAACAACGAATTCCTTATCAAACAAGATGGCAGGCTTAATATTTTTACCCAAAAAGGTAAGCCGCCCGCTTCCATGTGATAGTGAATAAACAATTTAAACTTCCTTTTAAACAAAATTTTTGCCAGCCAAACCATTTCCGCGCCGCCGAAAAAAGGATAATGCAGCTGCACCGCGTCAAAATTAGTTAAGCGCCAAACAAGCTGAGGCAGCCAGGCGCCGTTGCCGTATTTAAGCCAGGGCTTAAGCCTGGCCACTTTATGATCAGCCAAGGCGCAAAAATCCCCCCGCTCTGGGCAAGGGGCTTGCCCGGTTTGAGCGTAGCGATACTTCGGGGTAAACACAACTACTTCATGCTTTGCTGATAAATAAGCGCTAAAATCAGCCGCCACATTCCCAATCCCGCCTTTGTACGGCAAAAATACGCATACTACCTGGGCAATCTTCATACAAGGCTTACGATAATTTATAATAAAAATATTTTCGCCAGGCAAACATTAAGGCAAGCGCCGCAATAGCCTGAATGATGTCCAGTTCGTTTACTCTGCGGGCAAGCAAGGACGGTATTAATACTATTATCGGCAGTAAAAAAATAAAAATTTCGTCTTTATTTACCTGCGCTCTGGTTATGGCTTTATCCGGGTTTGGCGAATCTTTGGTAAAAAAAAGATGTTGATGCCAGGCATACATCACGCCGCCGAAAACAAAAGCCTGCAGCGCGTCTATAATGCTAAAAGTTTTATTAACAAAAGGGATTAATAATATAATAAACGAAATAATTATTATAACCCTAAGATCCCATTTTATTAATACTTTGGTCGGATAAATTACGGCTTTGCCGGCCGCGCCTTCACGGTTAAGCCGCCTTAATTCACGTTGATTAAATTTTATTTTTGATAAAAATACTATCCCAAAAACGGCAAACGGGAAAATTATTTTAAGAATATGCCCGGCTAATTCCAGGCGATCACCCGCTATAAAATAAAAAACAACAAAGGATATTAAAAAGATCAAAAACAAAGTTTCAAGAAAATCAAATATCATTTCACTGGATTTCATATTTTTATTTTTTATCTTTTAAACTAATAGCTCGCGTGATTTTGGTAATATCCTGGTCCAGCTTTTCCTGGCGCAATCTGATTTTAAAAATCAGATAAAACAAAAATACCACGCCCAAATACAAGAGTACGTCTATGCCTTGAGAGCTGAACCCAAGACGGCTGACCAGGCTGTCAATATATTTAATAAACACAATTGCCAGCCCGGAGAAAGACCAGAATATCAGCCAAAAAACAAATTCCCCGCCCTGTATCTTTTTTCTTTTTTTCTGCCAAAGTAAACGCGCTAATAAAAAAATAATTAATACTAAGGCTAAAATTTGCTGATTCATTTCAATTAATTATTTTAGATATTATTAGATCTCTTATTATTTGAACGCCTCCCATGCCTCTACCCTTGCCGCCGAATATGCTTTGTCCAAAATTATTATAACTAACCGTGATCGGCACTTCTTTTATCTTTATATTTAAAGCAAAAGCTTTAATTATTATTTCGCTGCAATGCGCTGAACCGTCATTTTCTATCCGCAAACGATCCAGTATTTTTTTATTAAAAGCCCGGAATCCGCTCTGCGGATCGCTTAAATTTACGCGCCAAAATAATTTACTGATCATTCTGGCAAGCGGAAAAATAACCTGCTTTTTCAGCCAGGGCATATTATTAGCTTGGCCTAAAAACCTGGAGCCAAAAACAATATCCGCCTGGCCATTTTTGATCGGCGCTATTACCCTGTCTATCTCATCCGGGCTAAACTGCCCGTCAGCGTCAAAATGAACCACAATATCGGCCTGTTTTTTTTTCGCGTATTGATCGCCGGTTTCCAAAGCCGCGCCCTGCCCGCGGTTAATAATATGCCTTAACACTACAACTCTTTCCGCTTGCGCGATTCTTCCGGTCTGGTCGCCGGAACCGTCGTCAACTACTACAACTTCGTCAACATATTTACCAACGCTTTTAATTACAGAGGAGATATTACCCCCTTCGTTATAAGCGGGAATTATACAAAAAATTTTTTCAGCCATACTTAATTTTAATTACTCACCTTACGCGCTAAATATTTTTACCTTAGAAAAAGTATAATTTATGTAATTTAAACAAAAATGCTAAGATAAAACTTGTTCTTATCCTCGTTTTTGTTTAAATTACATAAATTATAACTTTGTTTACGTGATAAGTGCGTAATATGAGTTATTTAGATTACCTTTATTCATACATATTTAAATTTCTTAAATAATTATACCATATAAAATAACTCTCGTCATTGACGAGAGTTATTTTATAGTCAAGGAATTTGAATATTCCCGACTACTGTTAGTGCCCTTTGGGCACAAGGTACTCTTTAGGGTATAACTTGTAATATTTTGTAACTAGAATTTGTAAATTTGTAGTTAATTCGTAATTCGTAATCTACCATTTTTTTTCCTTTAGGCCTTTTCCGGCGGCATCCACCTGAGCTTCTTGCTTGCTGGATCCTTGTCCGCGGCAAACAAGTTCATCGCCCAGGTATAAACCGACTTCAAAAATTTTATCATGGTCAGGCCCGGTTTCACTAAGCACCTTATAATGCGGAGTTGTTTTGTGAAGCGCCTGGGATTTTTCCTGGAATTTTGATTTGGGATCAAGATATAATTCGTTTTCCAAAATATTTTCCAGCTTGGAAATAATTTTGCTATGGACAAATTCGGAAGATTTTTTAATGCCCTGGTCCAGGTAGATCGCGCCGATCAAAGCTTCAACCGCGTTGGCCAGTATATATTGCCTGGCTTTTGAATTACTGTCCTTGGCTTCCCCGCGGGAAAGATAAAGATTGCCTTCCAGTTCTATTTCTTGCGCAACCAGAGAGAGCATTTTGGAATTAACCAGACTGGCGCGCCAATTGGTTAGATCACCTTCCGGGGTTTCAGGAAACTTAATAAACAAATATTCGGTTACTATAATTTCAAGCACCGCGTCGCCCAAAAATTCCAGGCGTTCATTATGCGGTAGGCCAAAATCCGGATTTTCATTTAAATAAGATCGGTGAACCATTGATTGGCGAAGAAGGTTTATGTCTTTAAACTTAACACCAACCCGCTTTTCAAGCTGTTTAAGATCATTCATATTTTTTGTGAATGGCTATATTGTGATATCGCTATATATTAGCCGACAATTATTGCCGGCAATATAACCATATAACCATACAACCATGATATTTAATTATTTTTTCTCCTTTTTTACCTGTCCTGCCTGCCCGCCTTTCTGGAGGGAGCTTGTCGAAGGGCTTTCTTTAAGTATGTCCTTGTAAATCGCGCCCAAAACGCCGTTGACAAATTTACCGCTTGATTCCGAACCAAATGTTTTAGCGATCTCAATCGCTTCATTAATCGCCACTTTTGCCGGTATTTCATCATTAAAAATCAATTCATACACTCCAATCCTCAAAATATTGCGATCAACGATAGTTATCTGCTCCAACGGCCACTCGGTAGCGTACTTGGTAATGTAAGCGTCAATCGCTTCCCGGTATTTAAGCACGCCATTAATAACATCATGAACAAAACCATGGTCATCAAATTGGGGGGCAAAATTTTTAAACACATTGGCTGTTAAAGATTCCAAATCAACTTCTTTTTTACCGCGAAAATCCCAAAGAAACAGGGCTTGCATCGCGATAGTGCGAGCTAAATGACGGTTAGACATAAAGAACTAAAAAAAACAAAAGACGCGTTATTTCTCGCCTTTTGTTTTCTTTTCTTTTATTTTAATAACTTCTTTGCCTTTATACGCGCCGCAAAACATACAGGCGGTATGCGGCCTTATGCTTCGGCCGCATTGGCCGCATTTGGTTAAGGTTACGGTTTTAAGAGCGTGGTGTGAACGACGCCGTCCGGCCGAACCGGAAGTTCTTCTTTTCTTAGGTACTGACATATTTTATTTTTAAACTCTCAAACGTTTAATAATTAATTTATAATCTAATATAATCAGATTCAGTATGAAAAGTCAAGTTTTAAAAAATATAATGCTTAAAACATTAACAACATTTAATTTAACTACTATGGAAATAAATAAGTTTATATATAAATAAAAATATAATCAAGATAATTATTTGTCGTTCTTTTTTATGTATAAAGGTATCTCAAATTTTCTATTTTTGTTAAAATACGGCAGAAAAGTTTGAATCAAGCCTTTTAACCGGGCAATAAAAATTTTATTTTGAATACAATAAAACAAATATCTGGTTTCTTTTATCGCGGACAAAATTAACATAATTATAAAATTAAGTTCTTTGCCAATAACTTCAGTTTTATTATTTTGTAAAGATTTCATAAAATCATAAATATTTTTGCCCCTGACTATTGTCAGGCTTCGCCCAATTTCAAACGAAAAATGCGCGTCAGTCCCGGCTATCATTGTAATTTGTTTTTCTTTCGCAACCATCATTGCTTTTTCATTGGCCTTTCTTCTAATAAAACTGTTAATTCCTTCTATTAAATCTACCTTACCCCAAAAATTTTTTTCTCGCACCGTCCTTAATCCGACAAACGCCTTTACAAAAGGATGCGGTAAGCTTACCAAACAATTAAATTGGCGCTTGCAGTCAAGCAACTCGGAAAATGTAAGCCTAATTCTTTCAAACGGATCTCCTACTTTATTTGGTAAAATAATTATTTTATAAAATTTAATTAATTCTTTTACCTCCCAAAAATAAAATACAACATGCGTACCATTGGCGGTATGCACCTCAACTCCGGGAATAAATAAAACTTTCTCCTTTTTTGCGATTTGAGCGCCCTTGATAGCGCCTCCTATTTGATTATGATCGGTAATAGCTATGCCTATGCCTAATTTTTTAGCAATACTGATAATTTTTTCCACCTTCATACGACAATCGGTATTCGAATATTCACTATGAACATGCATATCAACATAAGAAAATTCTGAATCTGAAATAGGAAAATAAATTTTTTTAAAATTCATCTATTTTTTATATATTAAAAATTAAAACAAAACAAATTAAATAATTAACGTCGCGTCGCCGTAACTGTAAAAACGATAACCCTTTTTTATTGCTTCTTTATATGCTTTATTAATATTTTCTTTACCGGCCATTGCGGACACCAGCATTAATAAAGTTGACTTGGGCAGATGAAAATTAGTGATCATCGCATCCACGATTTTGAATTTGTAGCCGGGGTAGATGAAAATGTCCACCCAGGCGCTATAGCTGTTAGCTGCTAGCTTATAGCTTTTAGTATTGTTAAAAAATGATTCAAGTGATCTTACGGACGTGGTACCTACGGCAATTATTCTTTTATTCTCTCTTTTTGCTTTTTTTATTTTATCTATCGTGCTTTTTTTAATTTCCACATACTCCGCGTGCATTTTATGTTTGGTAATATCGTCCGTTTTTACCGGCGCAAAAGTCCCAAGCCCGACATGAAGAGTAATATATTCAATTTGTATTCCCTTGGCTTTAATTTTTTTTAGTAATTCCGGTGTAAAATGAAAGCCAGCCGTGGGCGCCGCCACTGACCCGATTTTATTTTCATCCGCGTACACGGTTTGATAATTTTTCTTATCCCCTCGTTTTTGTTTTTCACGCTTAATGTATGGTGGGAGCGGGACAGAGCCTATTTCATTCACAATACTCATCATCGCCTTGTTATTTAAATTAAATTCAACTTCCCAGGTTGAATCCTTATTGTCTTTTTTTAAAACACATTCAAGCTTTTTATCAAATTCAATTTCTAATCCCACGCGAACTCTTCTCCCACCTACTAAGCACTGCCATTTGCACGTATCTTTGTTACGTAGCATGTTACGTAACAAAAATATTTCAATTTTACCGTTGGTTTTTTTCCGTTTGCCGATCAGCCGAGCCGGAAAAACACGCGAATTATTTAAAATCAGCACATCCCCGCTTTTTAAATATTCAATAATATTATAAAACTTTTTATGCTTAATATTTCCATTATTTTGATCCAAAATTAAAAGCCGTGAATGGTCTCGCGGCGTAGTCGGTTTTTGCGCTATTAAATTTTTTGGCAAATTATAATCAAAATTACTTAGTTTCATGATCATGAATTATTTTTTTCTTCATTTTGAACCTCTTTCTTTTTTCGCTCAACCAATTTAATTATCATATCCCGGATTTTGTTTGGGTTGGGGATTTGGCGGAAATTAAAGCGCTGTCTGGTGCCGGCGGTTTGCACATAGACTTCGCCGTAGCGAAGGATGGTAGGGAAAACCCCGTGCACTTCGCTGGTAACATCCTGAATTCGGAATAATTTATGCTCGCTGATCACCCGGGAAAAAAAGCCTTTTTGCTCAATATCAATGATCCGCTCAGTGGTTATGATCCAGACATCCAGATAATAATCGATAAATGAAAAAAAGAAAAACAGCCAAATAAATAAATAATAAGCGCTCGCGCCCAAAACCATTAGCGGATAGCTCATTTTACCGTTAAAAAATTGGGGCTGAGATATTGCGATCACGAAAAAAAGCGCCAGCGGCAAAATAGTAAGAAGAATAAAAAGCGCGACTTTTTTGATCAGGATAAAAATATCCTTTCTAATGATCTTAAGGATTTTTTCTTTTGGCAATTGGTTTGGCAGTTGATATTTTGACAGCATATTAAATCTAATCAATAATTATGTTGGGCTGGGTGAATGAATTAAATAATGTTATTTCAATTTGCCAATCAATCTGGCTGATAAAAGCCTGGGATATTATTAGTATGGATATGGCTACTAATAAAAAAAGCGCTGTTATTGACAGCGTGCTAACGGTTTTAAAGCCAAATTTAAGAATATGGTAAACCGCGGTTAAAATAAAGATCAGCCAGATCGTTAAAAATCCGTAATAGATGTATAAAAATATTGCCAGTTGAAATGTCATTATTATACCAATTTATCTTGTTTATTTTCTTTTTTCCGCTTCCCTAGGTGTTTATACGCAATATCAGTAACGATCCGCCCGCGGGGCGAACGATCCAAAAAACCAAGCCGCATTAAGAATGGCTCATAAACCTCCTCAATCGTTGCCATGTCCTCGCCGGTCGCGGCCGCGATCGTGTTCAGGCCGACCGGCCCGCCTTTGAATTTATCAATTATAAGTTCCAGTATTTTTCTATCAATCCAATCCAGCCCCAGATCGTCAACGTCCAGCATTTCAAAAGCGCCGTGGCAATATTTTTTTTCAATCACGCCATCGCCCTTAACGTCGCAATAATCCCGCACCCGCTTAAGCAGCCGGTTAGCGACACGCGGTGTCCTGCGGGAACGAGCGGCTATTTTTTCAATGGAATGATCATCTATCTCCACGTCTAATATCCCGGCACTGCGGTTAATAATTTCCTCAACATCGCCTTGTTCATAAAAGTTAAGGTGATAAACCATTCCAAAACGGTCGCGCAAGGGCGCGCTAAGCAGGCTCATTTTGGTAGTAGCGCCTATAATAGTAATACGGGGCAGGTCAATCCGGAGAGTGCGCGCGCTTGGCCCTTTGCCGATGATAATATCCAGAGCGTAATCTTCCATTGCCGGATAAAGTATTTCTTCAATCGCCCGGTTAAGCCTATGGATCTCGTCAATAAATAAAATATCGCCTTCAGAGAGATTGGTAAGGATCGCGGCCAGATCGCCGCTTTTTTCAATCGCCGGTCCGCTTGTAATGCGAATATTAGCTCCTGTTTCATGGGCTAAAATATGCGCCAATGTGGTTTTGCCCAGTCCGGGCGCGCCGTAAAGGAGCACATGTTCAATCGGCTCATTTCGTTTTTGCGCCGCTTTAATAGCTATTTGAATATTTTCCTTGATCTTTTCTTGCCCGATATATTCATCTAATTTATTTGGGCGTAAGGTAATGTCTAACTGCTTATCGCCGCTAGTCTCATTGCTTGTAATTATTCTATTTTCTTCTTTTTCTTCCATGGTGTTATTTTTTTAATATAATTTTATTAAGTAAAGATTTTTTATCAGTATTGTCGTTTAGCGTTTTTTCCACGATTGTTTTATCCTCCTTGCTGAAATCCGCCTCAAGCATCCATTCCAGAAAATCTGGATCTTCCCGGGCGATGTCCTTAAGCGATCGGTCGCGATACTTAGAAAACGCGAAATACGCCTGGCCGCGCAGCCAATAGAATTTTCTGGTGCCGTCTCGCGGCTCTCCTTTTTCAGTGGAGTGAATTTTGTTAATAAACTCCCAATCCCGGCACTCCTTATAGCGTTCAAGTTGTTTGACTAATATTTCGGCTGATACTTCGGTGTCAATCAACGCGGTATGCCATTGCTTAAAATCTTTGTCGCAATAATATTCATAAGTTGAAGACAGGGTGCGGGGCACCATTTTAAGAAACAGCTCTCTGGTATCAATTATCTGCCTGGCTGAATATTCAAAGTCCATGCCGCAGCGGATAAACTCGCGCCTAAGCAAAGGCAGGTCAAAATTCATGATATTAAATCCGGAATAATAAGAATCATTAAATACATCCCAAATTTCCTGCGCTTTGTCCCTAAAAACCGGCTTATCCTTGATATAGCGGTTGCGAATGCCGTGGACCGCGATCGCTTCCCGGCCGATTTTCATCTCCGGATTAATAAGCATGTCGTCTTTCTTTGTCTTGGAGTTTGGCCAGATTTTAATATAGGCCAGCTCCACTATTTTGTCAGAATGCAGATTAAGGCCGGTGGACTCAATATCAAAAATAACCAAAGGCTTATCCAGCTTAAGCAATTTTACTATTTTTTTGTAAAGATTGGCTCTAAGAATCATATGTGCACCTGGCAGGAATCGAACCTGCATCACAAGTTCCGGAAACTTGCGTCCTATCCGTTGAACGACAGGTGCTTATTTAGTGGCGGTGTGTTTTGGATAAAATCCGAACTTATTTTGAAGAAAATCCCGACGACTGATCCGCCAGAGGTGGACAGGCGCGTGCTCTCCGCCTTCGCCAAGGCTACGAACGGACAAGCACGTCGCGATGTAATGCTAAACTCTGATTTACGATTTGCGTTCTCGTGTTCTTTTTTCCGCGCCTGCGGCGGAGCGGATTTTTCTTTTAATTTCTACTAAATTATTTTTTTGTTGCATAAATGGAAGCTGATACCTTAAAAAAGGTAAAAATATTAGTGATAAACATTTATATTTTTCTTACCTCTTTAATTTTTTTAAATCTACAAATTCGGGCTCATCAAATTTTGGCGACTCGGAAAAAGGATTAAAAAATTGTTTACATTTTTTACATTTAATTAATCTGGCTGGTCCAAGTTTGTAAGGATTCACTTTAGTCGGTTTACCACAATTTACACAATCTATTAATTGCATATTTTATGAATCTTTTAAAAATTTTAAAGAATTTTCAATATTTGTTACCCCCCTTTCTGCATAATCCCGACCATTTGTTTTAACCCAATAATCATAAATATCTTTGTGGCCCAGTTTTTGAGACAGTCTATTTAAATCATTTTTTAATGCCTCAAAGCAAACATATAAATTTTTATGCCCCTTTCTGTATGTGCATTTACTCCACAATGAAACAACAATAAATGTTAATATTGCCGTTATAATAATTAACTCCATATTATTTTAGCTGTTAGTTAATAAACCTAAAAATAGATCTAACGATTATAACTACGATAAAATTACTCCTAATATTACATACAGCACAATGACTATAAGAATAGTCAGGCGTTTATATTTATATTATCAAGCTTTTCAAACAATTCATTCAATCGTCCGCCAAACGCCATATAATTTTGCACTGATTGATCGTATTTCGCAAGATCGCTTTTGTAATTTTTCCAATCGTAATTTGAATTAACGAAATTTTGACTCTTGTCGTAAAGAGCACTCACCACTACTTTCAAACGACTTACTGTCTCAATTAATGCTTTTGTATATTTGGAAAGTAAGTCAATATATTCTCGCTCTTGTCCGTTCACATTTTTGGCAAAAAATTTTATTTTATTGTCGTAATTCTCTAATCGTGAATTGATGTTTTCAATTTTTTCAAGATGAGCATTAAAATCAATCACCTTGAAAATTCCAGGGATTGGTATGGCGTGACGAATTGAAGTTTTGAAAACATCATCGTGAATTGCGACATATTGAGATAGTAAGTCGTTCATACTCCACGAAAATTCTACGATTTGTTCATTGTTTGTCATATTTATAAATTGCGAATAGCGTCAAAGTTTTTTTCGTACCAATCGCCCCACTGGGATAACAACATTTGTCCTTGTAGAAATTTTTGAGCATCAGATTTCTCAAAACCATCTATAAACATTTCCATCCCAGTGATGAACTCGTTTTTATAATGGTCTCCAAATTCTTGATAATCAGAATTGAGCTTTTGAATATCAACTTGTTTTGCTTCGGACAGTGCTTGTTTATAATTTTCAACCATTCTTTTTATTTCCTCCTCTCCCATTTGCTGATATACACTACCGCCGTTAGAAATTCTAGTCGCTTTATTGGCGAAGTCTATTGATTTGCTAAAATGTTCAATGTTGCTACCAACGGATACTGCTGGAATTTGAGAAATAATCTGATCTGTTTTGATACCGCCCGAAAAATAAGAAAATGCCAAAGCAAAAATTACGATAAAAACCATTGAACTTAAAAGATGATATTTAATAGTTTTATTAAGGGAACTTTCTGCTTCCGCACGTTTTTCTTTATCGTCTCCAGAAAGCACATCAAGAAAATTCTTAGTTTGATGTTGCTTTTTGTGATTGATGAACAAAAATAAACCACTTAGAGTTAAGTACCACCAAAAATAATTTTCAAGCCCAAATTTTAGAAGCAAAAAGGCAATTAAAGATGCGTAACCAATTAGTACAAGAGAAATTTTGAAAAAGTATTTGTAATAAGTTGAGAAACGAAATATCTGCATTAATAAAAACCATGAGGTAAATAGAAAGACAAAGAATAGACCAGCGTGCCAATTTCCAATAAAAACAAAAATCGTTCCCAATATTAGAGATATGCCACTAATAACTTCGGAATATGTGCCTCGCATAAACGCTTGCCAAGCACCGATTGCGAATAGAAATATCCCGATATAAAAAATAATATCCATAGTTTTATTTTATTAAATTTTCAATTTAAGCGTTTAATGCTTTGGCAATTTTTGCCATAATTATTTTTAGTTATTTTGTAATAAAGTTTTTTTAATCGCAATTATTTTACATTTTCAACCATACGATTTTTTCGTATACTTCAATTCCTTCATTTTTTATTAAGTCATTTACGCTAACATTGAAAAATTTGGCGGACTGCGTCACGCCGAAAGTTCGCTACAGCGAACCGAAAGCGGAGAGGGAGGGATTCGAACCCTCGAAGAGTTTGCACCCTTATCGCTTTTCGAGAGCGACGCCTTCAACCACTCGAGCCACCTCTCCAGATACAGAGTTAACTCTGTAGTTTCATTAAAATTTTTTCTTTTTTTAATCGCAATTGTTTTGCGTTTTCAGTTGTACGATTTTTTCGGACAACTGACTGCCTTCATTTTCAACTGTCCCAATTTATGGGACAGTTCACTTCTTTTTTTAGTTTTGTATTAAATTTTTTATCTCATCTATCCTTAAACACCTCCATTGGCCGGTTTTTAAATCACCTAATTCAATATTGCCAATTCTTATTCTGATTAAATCCGCAATCTCTAAATTTAAAACTTTAAACATTCTCCTTATCTGCCGTTTCTTGCCGGAAGTTAAAATTATTTTAAATTTCCCCTGACCTAAATATTCTGTCGCTTTAGCCTTAACTATCCCATCGCCCTCACCAATATCAATTCCCATCAAAAATCTACTTACAATCTCCTTAATTTTTAATTCTTTATTCTTAATTCTTGATTCATCAGCCCGAGGCTGATCTCCGCCAAAGGACGGACAGGCTGCCTTGGGCGGATAATTCTTAATTCTAATCTCATATTCTTTCTCATGCTCATATTTTGGATGAGTAATTCTTTGCGCCATATCCCCATCATTGGTGATAAGAATCAGGCCGCGGCTGTTTTTATCCAAGCGGCCGACAACAAATAATTTTTCTCTGGGGTAAACCGATTCGCCCTCTCTATTAACAAGCAGATCAAAAATATTATCTTCACCCTTGAATTTTCGGTTTGAGCAAACATAGCCTTTAGGTTTGTTTATTATCAAATAGATCTTTTCAGCTTTGATTTTAAGAATTTTATCATTAACTAGTACCTTATCACTTAATAAAACTTTTTGCCCCAGCTCTGCCATTTTGTTGTTAATCTTAACCTGGCCGGAACGAATTAACTCGGTAGCCTGTCGGCGCGAGCAGTATCCTGAATCAACAATAAATTTTTGCAAAATTATTTTTTTATCCATTTAATTATCCAATCAAAGAATCAGTCGGAATGCCCAAATTTATATGCAGTAATCTTATCATGCCCAATGTCAAATTTCTTTTTTTCTTTAATATTTCCGAGGTTCTGTTCGCTCCGATTATTTTAGCTAAATCTTTTTGCTCTAACCCTATTTGATCCATACGAAATTTAATAGCTTCAATCGGATCTGGCGGCAAAATCGGATAATTGTTTTCTTCATAATGCTCTATCAGCGTAACTAAAACATCAAGTTCATCGCTTGCTTTTGAGCCTGCCTTGGCGCTCCATAATTTTTCAACTCTCTTTAGCGCGTTTTGATAATCCTCCTTAGTTTTTATCGGTTTAATATTCATATATTCTCAATATTTATTTTATCATATTCGCCATATTTTGAAAATTTGTCAATTATTTTTCTGTTTTTTTAACTCAAGCTTCATGCTTCCAACCATGCTTATCAGCGTCCAAAATAACACTGCCAAATCATTTTTAAAATATGGCACGTCCACTAATCCATGAACAATAATTACAGTCATAGCGCCTATTAATCCTAAAATAATATATTTTTTATTATTTACTTGTGCTGAATTTTGAATAAATGTTTTAATTCCTAAATAATAAAATTTAATAATAATCCAGGCAAACAGTAATACGCCGAGCAAGCCAAGCTCTGTCCAAAAATTAAGCATTAAATTGTGCGGGTACATATAGATCTCAACCGGCTGCCAATGTTTGGCTTTATATTCTTCGTCCCACCAGACGATCTTTTGGCGAAAATCTTCGTCCCGTGAAAAATTAAAAAATATACCTTCCTGATGATATGGTTTAACCGCCTCCTGATAGCCGGAAAGACCGGTGCCTATTAGCCAGCGATAATCCTCTTTCATCATCTCAAATGTTTCCCGCCATTGTTGTTTGCGAATCTCGCCGGAAATATCTTTAAGCATGGTTTTGTCAGACAAATAATTCAAACTGTTGTTGGAAAAATTAAAATATTTATGTTCCGGTACAATAAAAAGGAAAAACAACGGACTAAAAATTACAAAACTAAAAACTATTGCGATAATGCCGGTTGGTAAATTTTTTAATTTTGGTATTTTTTTTGCTAATAAAAACAATCCTAATACAAAACTCGCGATCAATATCCCTGCCAGCGCCCCTTCTGAACCGGCAAAAAATATCGTCAGGATTGATGTAAGCACTATCAGCAATAAAAAATAAAATGATAAATTTTTTATTCGAAATTCACCCGACAAGCGAGTACAGGCAAAATTCGAAATTCGAAATTGACCAAATAGCCACCCAATCAACAACATCACAATCGGCCCTAAATAAAGCCCCAACGCATTCGGATAAGGAAACGGTCCGGTAACCCGCGGTAAAAAATTTTCAGGAGAATATAATAATCCTATTTTTTGCAAAATCGCGTAAAGCGAAACAAAAAACGCTGAAAACGCTAATGGCCACAAAATTTTCCGTAGAGACGCATTGCAATGCGTCTCTACGGAAAATTTGCCAAAGACATTTATAATTAATATATAAACCAAAATTGGTTCAAAAAAATAAGCTTTCCATACGCCAAGCGCCGCGTCGCTAAAGCCGGCCATTGCGATCGCGATCCAGGAAATAATTAATAACGCAATAATCTCATAATCAAAAGGATATCTTGTAACTCGTAACTTGTAACTCGTAACTCGTAACTTTCTAAATCGTTTTTTAATATTTTCAATTATAGCTTTATAATTCTTTATCATCCAAACTGCGAAAGCCACTAGAATCATTGTTTCTAATACGGTAAAGGGAATACCAAAAACATCAAATCGGATCATGTAGCTGGGTAATGCAGCTAAAATAACCATCATTGCCCAATCCAGGCGCCGCCAGGCAAGCAGTGAATATGCTATGATAAATAAAATTAAAATACTTGACATAAGTTTAGCTATATACTAATTTGAAATGAGAATAAATTGGCCTTTCGAAAAAATAACAAAAAAATATTTAACCTTAAGAAACGCATTAAGGAGGAAATTCCATGACGAAAAGTGCAGAAAAAGAAAAAAAGGTTGAAATAAAATGTAATGTGTGCGGAAAAATCGCAATGGTAGAAGAAACAAATGAGCATTTACTCGTAATGCCACTACATTCTTTTGGAGAGATGGGGCAAATGTGTAAAGGATCAGGACTTTCTGCCTATCGAACTGTTTCACAAATTAAAATCCTAGATGAAGGATATTAATCTGTGAAACAGTACTACTATCGCCGCGGTTCACGCAACAACGAACCGTGGCGATTTTTATTTTTTGCTTTTCAATTTATTTAAATAATTTACAATTTACATTATACCACAAGCATATACAACCCCAGCCCAACCAAGGCGGCGCCGATTATTTTCTGCATCAGCACTCCTTTGCCCAGTTCTTCTTCTAAAATTTTAGGGAAACGGCGCGAAAGAAATATTACAATCAGCAAAAGAAAAATATACTGCGTCCCCTGGATTGAATTGATAAGAGCCACATTGCCCAAAAATATTGCCCAATTAAGCATTATGAAAGCAACAGCTGCTAATATGCGAACACCAAGAAAAAAACCTAAATTTTTCGGTGTCTTTACTCCTTTTTGATAATCAAATATCATGCGCCGCCAGTCAGGAACAAAAAGAATAAATAAAACACCGATAAAACTGCCCATTCGGCTCCAGACAAAACCGCCGATAAAAGGCTGGGTTGTGTAAATATATTTAATTAAAACGTAATAAGCGGCAAAAAGCAAGGCGCTGGTCAAAGAATTAAATATTAAACGCCGGGTCGGGCGATACTGGGCATGAATCGGTCCAAAGATATTACCGAATATTTTTTTAAAACGCTGAGACACTTCTCCTAGATAATAAAAACGGGTATGTTTGATGGAAATTAATACTCCCCCGATTATGAGAACGATAAAAGCCAAAAATTGCCGTTCGGTTAATACCTGCCCTAAAAAAATATAAGACAGAATAAAAGAAAAAATAGGGATCAGAGCCCCGACGATCGGCACTACCCGGGTGGCTTCGCTTTGGTGCAGGGCCTTGTACCAGAATATTAAAGTCAGTAAAAAAAGGCCTCCGGCCAAAAGATCAAGACTGAGTTCATGAAAAGTAGGCAGCCATGGGTCAAAGATTAAAATAACAAAATTAAAAATACTCCAGATACCGACAAAAAAAGCATAAACAATTGAGGAGTGGATTTTTTTACTAAGCAAAAACTTATCCGCGACATAAACCCCGGCGTTGATAAAATAAGATGTAATTGCGATAAATAACCACATAATTAAAAAGTTACAAGAAACAAGATGCAAGATACAAACAAATTTATAACAAAAATTGTTTTTAATTTTTAATTTGAGATTTGTTTGTAATTTGTGTCCTTGTATCTTGTTTCTTAAATTTCAATTTCCACAGAATTTGTTTTACATATTTCCCCATATTCCTTTGCGCTTGGCCGGGGCGTACGTTTAAAAGTCTCCCTGTCTACTTTATAAAGGCCGAATTTAGGTGTCCAGCCATAGCTCCATTCAAAATTATCAAGAAGTGACCAATGAAAATACCCTTGAACATCAACCCCGTCTTCAATCGCCTTATGGATAAACGCAAGATGTTCTTTAATAAATTTAACGCGATTTTTGTCTTCAGCGTCAGCTAATCCGTTTTCGGTTATTATTATCGGCTTATTATATTTATTAACAAATTTAAGCATTTTGTAAATCCCTTTTGGATATATTTCCCAGCCTTTATCACTTACCCATATATTTTTATTCTTTTTAAACGGCGGCCGCCAGATTATCCGATCATGGAAATAATAATTTATTCCCATATAATCAAAGCTGTTTCTGGTTTTATTAATAAACCGGGCGTTCCAGTAGTGGTGCAAGCCGCGGGCAAGCAGCCGGGTCCAGGGGTTCCAGGAGCTCGCCGGCTCAAAATAATTAAGCATGGCCGCGTAGCCTACCTGCGCTTTTGGATAATATTCATGGATCTGATCATAGGCCTGTTTTTGCGCTTGAACCAAATTTTTTAGCGCTTTTTCCGCCAACACCAAACTTCTTTTTTGCGGCGGATGATAAGCCTTTAAATAAGCGCCAAAAACATACATCATTGGCTCATTTAGAACCACCCAATAATCAATATCAGCGCCTAACTCTTTAATAACCAAATCAACATAATTCTTAAAATCCTCAATGGTTTTTTTGTTTGTCCAGCCGTCAGTATTGGCGATCCAGGTCGGCAAAGTCCAGTGCCAAAGGGTTACTACAGTGATAAAACCCATCTCTTTGGCGGTTTTGATCATTTCCCGATAATGTTTGATCGCATAAACATTCCAGGTGTCGCGCTTGGGCTGGATTCGGGCCCACTCAAGGCCAAAGCGAATCGCGTTATTTTTCATTTTCCTGGCCAGACGAAAATCTTCTTTATACCGATTGTACGAATCACAGGCATCGCCGCAAATAAAATCATGCACGTGTTTTTTTTCTTTGATCAGCTTCATCTTACGCTTGGCTGATTTTTCCCAAATACTCCAGTCATTCTTAATTCCGCCTTCCACCTGGTACGCGCTGCTGGCCGTACCCCACAAAAACCCTTTTGGAAACTCCAGACACTTGGTTGGCTGTGGTTTCGGAGCCTCTTTCTCTATGGCTACTTCAAGATTGTCCATCTGTTTTTTTATTTTAGAAATTTTTTCGTCCCGGGCACTGGATAATTTTCTTTCCGTGCTTTGTTCGCGGTTATTATCCTTAAGGTCAATTAACACCTCTTTTTCTGATTCTTTTATTTCTGTGTCTATAGCTCCATTCTCTTTTTTCAAGCCGGCTTTGTCCCGTTCCAGCCTCTTTATACGCTGGACAAATTCTTTCTTGTGATCGCTAATAAACCCACCCTTGCCAGGCTGCGTTTTATCGTTATTATTATCTTTGCTTAAATCAAGCAATGGATTTTTCATTTTATGTAACGCCATTTAATAGTTTAAAAATTAAAGCTTTCTATTATATTAAAGCTTTCTATTATTATAACATTTTTTTGATATTTTTATAAAAAAATTAAAGTTTTCTATTAATATTTGTGTAAAACTTGTTTAAAATAAGTTAAAAACTTAATAAAAAATTAAATCAACAAAATTATATTTTTAAATTGGTTTAAATTTATATTTAATATTAGCTAAATATTTTAATTATTTATTTAATATCTAATTTACTCTAAAATTCCTTGACATATACTAAAAAATCACCTATTATACAATTACGCCTAAAAATAAGGCAAAAATAAATGTTTACAATATAAAACAATCTAAAAAATATTGCTTACAAAGACAGCAGACTTTGTAAGGTCTGTTTTTTCGTTTGTTTGCACTTTAACAATTAAATTTATTTTTGGCGCTTATAAGCGTCAATTTGCAACCATAACATTCAAGGAAACTCAATTTCCTCAAATATTTCTTTCTAATTATTTTTCGTAGTACACAAAAATAATTAGCTTGGCAAGTAAACCAAGTCAAAAACTTTTCGAGAGTTTGATCCTGGCTCAGGATGAACGCTGGCGGCGTGTCTAAGGCATGCAAGTCGAAAGCGTACACATTGTAGATACGTAGCA
>JAGLPO010000027.1 GCA_023137275.1 Candidatus Parcubacteria bacterium
CCCTCACGGTACTCGTTCACTATCGATCACAAGAAGTATTTAGCCTTGGAACATAGTCGTCCCGGATTCCCACGGGGTTTCACGTGACCCGCGGTACTTAAGATGTGTTGCCGCAGAGTTTTAACCCCTTTCGCGTTACAGGGCTATCACCTTCTCTGGCCGAGCTTTCCAGCTCGCTTCAGCTAGGGAAGTTAAATTTTGTATACTCTGCCTCTCTTAATCCAGAAAGAGAATGCAACGATCTTGCAACCCCGTCTAAACATATGGTTCTGGAACCTTCAACAGTTTCACCACCGAAGTGGATCATCTGCGCAGTTTAAACGGTTTAGGCTGTTCCCATTTCGCTCGCCGCTACTAAGGGAATGCGTGCCGAAGCACATTTTTTTCTTTTCCTCCGGCTACTAAGATGTTTCAATTCGCCGGGTTGTCCCCTCACTGTCCTATATATTCAGACAGCGGGCACTCCGTCTTCAACGGAGTAGGTTTCCCCATTCGGAAATCCCTGGTTCAAAGGTTGCTTGCCACCTCACCAAGGCTTATCGCAGGCTGCTACGTCCTTCATCGTCTTCTTGTGTCAAGGCATCCACCATATACTCTTACGAGATTTTCCCACGTTTTTGATCTTGAGATCTAAAAACGTATTATATCCGGCACCCTTGACAAAGGCACCGGATTGCTTGATGCTCTATCTATGAGACGCTCGTTAATGCCTCATAGATGTGATCTATATTAAATTGTTAATGTCCGTTTAACTTTTAACAGTTAACTTTTAACTTTTAACCTCCTGGTTAAATGTTAATGGTTAAGTGTTAATTGTTGTAAAAGAAAAAACCGCTTGAGGCGGTTGCGTAAACATCGGAAAATTAGCCAGGGCATCAACCGCTATTATGTTTAATAGTTAAAATGTTATTCATATAGTGTTTTAAGACTAAATATTTTATAGTCAAGGAATTTGAATATTCCCGACTACTGTTAGTGCCCTTTGGGCATAGAATGCCCTTTAGGGTACAAGGTGCTCTTTGGGGTATAACTTGTGTTTCAGGCGGGTAATTAGTATTATACAGTAATGAATTTATTTGTCAAATTAATTTGGCTCTATGTTATTTAAAAATTAGAAATGTCCTACTTGGACATTTCTAAATCACCCAAAGCAGGACATTTCTATTTTACCTTTACAAGCTAAAAGGCCATACTTGCAAAAAAATAGTCAATATGCTAAAGTGCAATTACGTTTAAAATTTAATTAACCTTTCCCATATTCCAGTGTTTAGACAGTTTCTTAAGCACGGAATAGTTCTACTGTAAATTATGTGGAACTAAAGGTATTCTTGTAATAATCCCTTTTTTAAAACCTTTGCGTTCTAAACGCTAAGGCTCAAGAATATTTTGGGATTTTTTTATTATTATGGCAAAAAATAAATCAAACAAAACCCCGCATTATGAAATGCTTTATATTATTTCCAATAAATTCACGGAAGACGAGTTAAAACCCATCAGAGAGAGCATAAAAAAAGAGATTGTTGATAATGGCGGCGCGGTTACGTACTCCGAAGAATGGGGCAAGAAAAAATTTACTTATCCAATTGAACATTTTCATCATGGTTATTATCAATTGGTGGAATTTGACATGGAAGCGGATAAGATCGCTTCCCTGGACCGCGTTTTTCGCATATCAAATGAAATTCTTCGGCATATGCTGGTGGCTAAACCGGCGCGCAGCGCAAAGGAGATTGAGACTGAGAAAAGAGCCGCGGAAAAACGGGTAGCTAAAATAAAAGAAAAAGAAGAGAAAGAAATCAAAAAGCCTGAAAAAAAGCCTGAGAAAAAGAAACAGGTTGATCTTAAGGATTTGGATGAAAAGCTGGATAAGATTTTGGAAACCGACGATTTGCTTTAAATTTTAGTCAAGGAATTTGAATACCCCAAGGGCACTTCCTTCGGGGCGTATTCCCGACTACTGTTAGTGCCCTTTGGGCATAGAATGCCCCTTTTAGGGTATAACTTGTATAATTTTATAATTAATTCTTTTGTTTCCTGCCTTTAAAACAAAAGAAAAGAACAAAAAATATGAACCTAAACAAAGCCATGATTATTGGCAATTTAACCCGCGATCCGGAGTTGCGCAGCACTCCTAATGGAAATTCTGTTGCTTCTTTCTCAATCGCGACTAATTTAATTTGGAAGGACCAGGCCGGTCAGCGCCAAGAGCGCGTAGAATACCATAATGTCGTTGCCTGGCGCCGTTTGGCGGATATTTGCGGCCAATATCTGCATAAAGGTTCAAAAGTTTATATTGAGGGCCGTTTGCAAACCCGTGACTGGGTAGGACAGGACAATGTTAAGCGCTATCGCACCGAGATCGTGGCTGACAATATGATCATGCTGGACAGGGCCGGCGCCGGCGCCGCTCCAATGGGAGGGGATGAACAGCCGCCAGCGCCGAACGAAGAACCTGTAATTGATTCCGGCCAAGCGGTTGGCAGTGACACTAATACGGATACCGACACTAACCCGCAAGAAGATGAAATTAAGGTTGAAAATATACCTTTCTAATAATAAACAGATAATGGATAAATAGATATCAGAAATTGATTCTGTCGTCTGTGGTCTGTCGTCTGTGGTCTGTATAATGAATAAACAAACCCAACAAGACAAAGCTTGCCATTTCTGCGTTAATAATATTAGCGAAGTGGACTACAAGGATATTAATACGATCCGCCGCTTTACTAATGTTTATAAAAAGATCCTGCCACGCAAGCGCACAGGCATGTGCTCTAAGCATCAGCGGAAACTGGCAACCGCAATCAAGCGAGCAAGAACCATGGCGCTTTTGCCATATACCAACAAATAGATATGACGCTAATATGCGAATAATTAATTCGCATATTAGCAATTAGCGGCATTCGCGTTTATTAGTGGATTAGCATCACATTTTATGTTAAGTTTAAACGAAATAAAAATAGGAAAAATTATCCAGGCGAACAAGGCGCCATTTATTGTTACCAAAACCGATCATCATAAGGTCGCCAGGGGCGGTGCTGTTCTTAAGGTAAAATTGAAAAATTTGATTGACGGTTCGGTTCTGGACAAGACTTTTCAGGGCAATGATAAGACAGAGGAAGCTGATACTGAAAAAAAGAAAGCCAATTTTATGTACGCGGACGAGAATAATGCCAATTTTATGGATAATAAATCCTACGAGCAGTTTACTATTGATCTGGAAGCGATCGGCGATAAAATCAGATTCCTTAAAGACGGCACGGACGTTGATGTTCTGTATTTTGAATCCAATCCGGTAGCGATTGATCTGCCGATCAAAATGGAATTCAAAGTAATAAGCGCCCCGCCCGGTGTTAAAGGCAACTCGGCCGGCAATGTAAACAAGAAAGTGGTGATAGAGACCGGCGTGGAAATATCGGCTCCGCTTTTCATTAACGAAGGCGACATTATCCGCGTCAACACCGAGACAGGCGAGTACGTGGAACGAGCGTAGGTAGTTAATAAGATTTTTAAAATAAAAAAACTTAGCCCTTGTATTTTGGCTAAGTTTTTTGTTATTTATACTAACTACAGAAGCTTTCGGTATAATTTCACATACTCTTTGGCTGAGCGATCCCAGGAGAAATCCTGCTTCATACCTCTTATTTGCATTTGCTGCCACTGCGCAGGATGTTCGTAGTAAATGTCCAGAGCGCTTTTTAACGCGTTAAACAACTCAGTTTTATTGACATTCTTAAAACAAAAGCCAAGCTGCGGCGTAACCGTGTCCTTAAGCCCGCCGGTTGCCCTGGCTACCGGGACAGCGCCATAGCGCATAGCGATCATCTGCCCCAATCCGCAAGGTTCAAACCGGGACGGCATAAGAAAAATATCGCTGGCCGCGTAAATTTGCTGGGCCAATTTAATATCAAACATGATCCGCGCGCTAAACTGCTTTGGGTATTTTTTGGCCAGATCTTTTAGATGCTTCTCATACTCTAACGCGCCGGTTCCCAAAAAAACAAATTGGGCCTTTAAGCGGCTAAGGCGGCCGGTAATCAGATCAACACCCTTTTGCCAGGCCAGGCGTGAAACCAGGCCAACTAAAGGCCGATCCGGATCAATTGGCAGACCCAGCTGTTTCTGAAGCGCTGTCTTGTTCTTTTTCTTTTTAATAACTGATTTATCGCTATAATTAAAATCAATATACGGGTCGCGCCTGGGGTCAAAAAACTTTGTGTCAATACCGTTTAAAATTCCATAAAGATCATCTTTGCGGCGGCGTATTATTTTCTCCAGCCCGGCGCCATAAGCGCTGGTTTTTATTTCTTTGGCATAAGTCAAGCTGACCGTGTTTATCAAATCTGCGTTAAGCACTCCCTGAACCGTATAATTCACGTCGCCGTCGCGTATATCCAATGACAAAGGACGAAATGATTTTGAATGCAAATTACCGGTAGAAAGAACCTTGCTTTCGGTCTTGCCCTGATAGCGAAAATTATGAATTGTATACAAAGTTTTTAAATCGCGAATATATTCCAAATTGCTTACTTTAATAATGTCAGTCATTAAAGCGACATGCGAATCCTGGGCATGCACAATATTTGGCTGCCACTTAAGCGTTGGAATAGCGTAAAGCGCGGCTAAAGAAAAAAATAAAAACCGCTCTGAATTGTCACCGGGCGCGTAAACCGCGTCCTTGCTAAAATATTCCGGTGAATCAATAAAATAAACTGTTACCGATGAGCCGGGCAATTTGCCCTTATAAATATTAATCTTAATAAGCACCCGGCCGGAAGGCACTTCCAACTCCGAATAGATCTTCTTTAAACCGTATTTTTGCTTACTGATTGAGCCGTAAAGAGGCAAAACCAGACGAATATCAACGCCCAATTTCTTTATAGCCGGCGGTAAAGAGCCGACCACATCGCCCAAGCCCCCAACCTTTGCATAAGGCGCGCATTCAGCGGCCGCCATTAATACTTTTATTTTTTTCATATATTTACATCGCTAACGCACCCTACGCATTAAATATTTTTGCCTTAGAAAAAGTTATAATTAACAGTCAAGGAATTTGAATATTCCCGACTACTGTTATGCCCTTTGGGCATAACTTGTGTAATTTATTATAACTTTTTTTACGTGATAAGTGCGTAACATAAGTTATTAATTATAATTCAATATTTCCATTCAAACAATGATAAGCCAGAAGAAAAGTACCGGCATTCCAGGATTGTCCGGCCATGCCCATGGGCTCGCCGGTTTTGCCGTGAAACCATTCATTAAACTCCCAATTATTTTGCTTGTTGGCCTCGGCCACGCGTTTAAGCTCGCGCCAGGCCAGATCTTTCCTGCCAATTTTATGCAATGCCATTATGTAGAAACAGCCGATATAAGGCCAGATACCGCCGTTGTGATAGCCAAAAGGCTGATTGGCGCACTCTTCACGGTCCATATT
>JAGLPO010000028.1 GCA_023137275.1 Candidatus Parcubacteria bacterium
CGGTCGCTGGCATGCTTATAGCTGATATAATGGAGATAATAAGGCACGCTGTCAACTTCCTCGCGCAAAATTTTTAACTCCAGCTTGCGATGGTGCGGATCGCGCTTAATAAATTCAGAGTTCTTATTTACCGTGGAGTGGGGTAAAAACAAAATATTTATCCCGTTTTCGGCCAATTCGGCTTGCTGTTCAAAACCGTAGCGTTTTAATACTTCAAACCAAAGAACATTAGAATACAGGGTCCGGCCGTTTATTGGCATGTCGTCAGACCAATTGCAAGCCTCGCCCTCTTCCAATAGCCCGTCATTATTCTGATCCTGATAGCGCAGCCAAAGCAAAGCCTTTTTTATCTGCGGTAATAACTTAATTTTCAAATCTTTGTCTCCGCTATGTTGATGATAAAAATCCAAAGCCAAAAGCCACCAAAGGTTGGAGTCAATACTGCCCAAAAAATAAAACGACTTTTGTCCGGTGATTGGATTAATTGAAGAAGGGATCTCCCCCAGATCTGTCTGGTATTTAGCAAGAGTAAGCAGACTGGTTTTGGCAATCTCTATTAGCTTTTTATCCTGGCTGACAATCATTCCGAGCGAACAAATGCCGGCGTCCCTGCCAAAAATATTAGAATAAAGCTTTTTCTTTGCTTTAGCATTCGGAGTTGAAGCCATTATTCCATATTGGCCGGAATTTTTAACAAGCAGCTTTTTAGAGTGCTGATAACAATCCTCAATTATTTTATTTTTTAACTTAAACATTTGACTATTTTTACAAATTTACCTATATTAAGTATAACAAAAAATAAACTTTTATCCTATGGCCAACCAAGAAAACAATCAATTAGAAAACCAAGAGGAGGGAAAAACAATGAAAATTGAAAATACTGGTAATTTCCAAAATGCCATTAAGATGGCTTTGGAAAATAATGATCCAGAAAAACAAAAAGAGCTTCTTTGCCAAACAGAAGAATGGCTGGAAAAACTAAAAAAAAGCAAAGAAAAATACCCGCAGTACTTTAATAATCCAGAAAAAACAGAAGGCTGGTGGGCCGACAAGCAAGAGCTGAAACTGTTCCGGGCTTACCGGCAAATTAAAGATTTTGATGGCGCTAATAGCGTGATTGAATCAATGGAAGATACTGAGCACGCCCGAGAATATGACAGCAGACAAAACAGAATTAATACTTTAAGCCAGGAAATGGAAAAATTTGGACAAAATAATCAAACCAACAAACCAGACAGCAAAGAGGAGGAAAAAAACATGGAAACTATTGGTGATCTTTTTAACAACTACTACTCCCAACTTGAATCAATCCCAGACCAAAAAAGCGATGAATTTCGCGAAACAAAATCAGCCATGATGCGCGAATTCAAAACAATGTGCGAGGTGTCTGATAATTATTCAGAAATCATTTCTATAATAAATAACGAAGCTGAACGCTGGGAGCAAAATGAAATATTCAGTGAAGAAGATGTGTTTTGGTTTAAAGACGGCACACAAAGAATGCTGTTTGGAGCCCTGCATAAAAAAGCCAAAGACAATCTTAGCTCCGAACAAAATGAGCAAATTTTTCAAGCCTTAAACGAACTGAAAAACAACTCATTGTCTCCTCTGGCCTACAGCGGAAGAGAGAAAGCAATCCTTAATCTCTATCCGGAAAAAAAGGAAGATATTAAAGCTCTTGCCCGCCCTCTTGAAATTGAAGGAAAAGAAATCAGGCTTGATTCGATTAAAAGCCCTGATGACTACATGGATCGGATAAGCAACATAATCTGGCTGATTAAAAATAACGAAATCAACCCGGAGGAGGGGCGGCCCACAGCTGATATCTGCCATAAATGGCTCCTTGAAACTAAAAAAAGCCCAGGGACTTTGATCTCAGGTGTGCCGGAAAAAGATCTATCAGCGTATTTCCGAGACAGGGAAAACGAATTAATTGACCTCCTTAAAAAACTGGGTGATACTGAGCGGGCGGAAGCTATTGACCAAAATCGCTGGAAAAAATAATAAACACAAGTTAGACAAATAAAAAACCCGCTCCCGGTCTTGCCTGGAGCGGTCTTTTTTTGTTACGTAATGATTACGTAACAAAATTATCCGATTATTTTTTTTACTCCCCTAAGCAGTTTACTGTCCACTTTATAATATTGCCAGGAATACTGCAATGGAGCCTGTCCGCCCTCAAAACAGTGAAAGTCCGAACCTCCGGTCTCAATCAGGCCGTACTCCCGGGCCAGGCGCTGGAGAAACATTGTTGAATTATATGAGTGATGGGGCGACAGCTTTTCCAAACCGGTTACCCCGAGTTTTTTTACAATCAGGAGAAAATCGCGCGCCAGACAAGACGACTTGGCCGGATGGCAAAGAACCAGCCGGCCGCCAATCTTCTTTTTTAATTCCACGATCCTGTCCATATCAATAAAACTGTTATGCAAAATGCCAATTTCTTTGGAATAAAAATATTCCCGGATTATGTCGCCTTCAGCCGGACGCTTAAGATCCAATTCGCGCCTTGCCCGTTTGGCATTATAGCTGACTCTTAAAAAATCATCAACCACGCGGTTTATCGGCACATAGTGGTTATATTTATCCAGTATTTTATCAAAATCTATTTTAAAGCCCTTGCTAACCAAACGCTTAAGGGCAAGCCTTACCATCCGACGGCGGCGAACCTGGCTGTTTCTAAGCATATTATGAAGATCCGGATCAGTCTCGTCAAAATTATACCACAGTAAATTAAAACGCCAATTATGCAGCTTAACATATAACTCCAGGCCGGTGACTGGTTTGATCTTATATTTATAGCAGGCATTTCTAAACTCATCAATGCCGCTAATCGTATTGTGGTCGGTCAAAGCCGCCACTTTCACGCCCTGGCCGGCCACGAATTTAGCCGCCTCACTTGGCGTGAGATAGCCGTCCGAATACGTAGAATGTAGTTGCAAATCTATTAACATAATTTCGCTCATCTCACGCACTAAATATTTTACCTTAGAAAAAGTTATAATTAATGTAATTTATTATAACTTTGTTTATGTGATTGGCACATAACATAAGTATTTAAATCTAATGTTTGGGCTTATTAATGCCCATATCAGAACAAACTTTATCAATCAATGGATAAGCTCTCACAGGTTCAGGCTTGTCTTTAATAAAAAAATGAGTAGCGGTCCGTATTGCGGTCCAATTATAATAATTATTTATTCTGGCCTCAACTTCTTTATTTAATTTTTCTTTACTCTTCTCAAAATAACTGCTAAGAAACATTTGTTTTAATTTATCAGTATATTTCCGGTCTTTTATTTTCCTCATCACCATGAATTCCAATTGCTGGAGAAAACTGCCCAAATCCCGGGCAAAATCCGAAAGGCAAATATCCGTAAAATCTATCATCGCTATCTTTTTTCTACCCATTTTAATAATATTCTCAGGATGCGCGTCGCCATGCACCAGCCATTTTTTATTTGACTCACTTAAAAAATCTTTCTCCTTATTAATTATAATACTATATATTTGCTCATAGCAATTATAATACTTTGGGTACTTATCTTGAATACGCGAAAGAATATGCTCCACTCCCGGGACCACGGTTTCAATCCGGCTGTTCATTTTGTTAAAATTACGCGCTTTGTTTGAATCAATGCCGTGCAGTTTAGCAAACCACTCAGCCGCCTTAGGGACAATTGTTTCAATAATTGGAAAATTTTTGGTGCGGATAAACTCATATAAATTATATCCTTCTACCCCGCGATAAAAAGTAGCTTTAAAATAATTAGAATAAAACAAAGGATGAGGAATGGTGAAATAACCCTTGCCAAACCCGCTGTCCCAAAGAAATTTTAAACTGTCATAGACGTTTTTTCTGGGTTCATCACTATGGGCCGAACAAAAAATAGGCAAGGTTTTTGTTTTGCCGTCTTTGGCAATAAACTTTGTCCTATATTCAACCACAACATGGTAGGTATCGCCCTCCCAAATATTATCCTTGTACGCGCGAGTAGTAAAACTACGCACACTAACAAAATCCGGGTATCTGGGCAGCACCTTTTTCTCAAGAAATTTTAAAACAAATGCTTTGTCAAATAATTTATAAGCTTTATTCATATTAATTTTTTTTCCAATAATATGTCCAGTGCCGTTCCCAGACCATTTTTTTTATTCCGATCCATTGTTTTTCCGCTTTCATTTTTACTTCTCTGGTTTCTTCTTTTTCCAAGGCTCTAATTGAGCGGACCAGCTCATTAACGCCGCGTTCTATCTCGTCCGGGCTCCAGGAAATCGGGCCAAATAACCGGAAGTCCTTGGCGCTTGCCCACCAAAAAGTACAGCTGGCCAAACCCCGAACCAAATGCCAACGCGCCCAATTATAATTCGGGTCGTCATGATTGTCTTCAATAGTATTATAGGCCAAACGGGCAAAATCCCAAAGTTTCTTCTGCACGATATTGGTTTTTTCCTGCCAAAGATTAAAAGGCTCTTTCTTTTCAAATTCTTCCTCGGTCGTGGCCCAGGAATGAGCTGCCGGCTTAATGGGCGTATGATTTTTTTTGGATTTAATAAATTCGGAAATTGTTTTGGTGTTAAAATTCTTCTGTTTTAATAAATTCTCAAAAACAGCCGTGTGGTCAATGTGCCGCAAACCATAAAGCTCGCCGTCAGTTGCCGTGATCGCTAATTTGTCTTCATTTGATCTCTTTTTAAGCATTTTGACAATCGTTTCCGGAACATAAGAATTAGACAGCTTGCGGGAACGAATCACCGTTTTTAAGTTTGAATTTTTGTCCAAATAAACCTTATCAAAATTTGCTTCGCCCGCCCGACCGGTAACCGCGATCTCATCCATGAGCAGCCATTCATAGCCAAGTTCGGCAACCAGTTTGGCGGCGCCGGGAGAATAAGCCAACTCCGGAAAGAAAAAACCGCGCGGCTTGAATGACGCGCCAAAATGCTTTTTAAGTATTGCCTCGTTTTCTTTGATCTGCCTGACAATCTCTTTTCTGGGAATCAAGGGAATCAGCGGATGATAGGCGGCTGTCCCGGTCAGATCAATTTGCCCTTTTTTTATAAGACGGTTAATTCGCTTGATCAGATCCTGATAGCCCATTTCTTCCCAGCGCAAAAACACACAGCCGCTGATGTTAACAGTGAATTTAATGTGCTCGTTAGCTTCCAGCGCCCGGATAATCCTGGCGTAACTCTTATCAGTAGCCTCTTTAATAATATGGGCATCGGTATTAACCGGCTGATAAATATGTAAAAAGTTGATCCAGGTTAATTTATTTTCTGCTTTTTCCATTTTTTTTATTATTACCGTTTAGGCTGATTGCTTTTCTAAATAGAGTTATATACTTTTTGGCTGGTATCTCCCAACTGTTTGATTTTATCATCGCCCTTTTTACCAGTTTATTCCAGCTTTGCTTATATTTATATGTTTCCAAAGCGCGAACGATCGCGGCGTAAAGAGACATGCTGTTGTATCTGCTAAAAGAAAAACCGGTGCCTTTTTGCGTACCAGGATCAAAATTATCAACCGTGTCATGAAGTCCGCCGACTCTTCTGATAATTGGAATACAGCCATAGCGCATTGCTTTCATCTGGTTTATTCCGCACGGCTCCTGGTGCGACGGCAAAAGAAAAAGATCAGAGCCGGCAAAACATTGGGTTTCATATTTCTGATTTTTTTCATGAGAAGGAATAACCACGATTTTATCTTTATGACGGCGCGCAATTTTTTTCATGGGTTTAATAAAATTATCATCACCGGCACCAATAAAAATCAGTTGCAGATCATGGTAGGCTAGCTGCTCCAAAATATCAACAATCAAACCAAATCCTTTTTGAAAAGTTATGCGTGAAGTTGTACAAATTAGCGGGGTATCCACGCTTACTTTTAAGCCGAATTTTTTCTGGATATATTTTTTATTTTCCTGTTTCTTTTTACTAAAATTTTTAAAATTATATTGTTGATACAAACTTTTGTCGTCAACCGGATTAAAAAGTTTGGGCTCAATCCCGTTAATAATCCCAAAAAGCCTTTCTTCGCGATTTCTTAAAATTCTATGCAAGGCCTGGCCGTAATGTCTTGTAATTATTTCTTTTCGATGTTGTTCACTGACAGTATTGATAACATCAGCGGAAAGAATCGCCCGCTTGGCAAAATTAATGTATTCAATATTCGGATCAGACAAATGCGGTATTCTCTTTCTGCCATTATCTTTCTTTTTAACAGGAACCTCCCACCAATTTTTTCCTAATTGGAATATCAAATTATGTATAGTAAAAACCGACTTGGCTTTTCTTAAAGTTTTAGAATAACGAAAATCTGTTTTAAGATAAAACGGGATCAAACCGGTCTGCCAATCATGGCAATGCACTATATCAGCCTCATATTTTAATAATGAGATCAATTTTAAAACGGCAACGTTAAAAATTAAAAATCGAGCGTTTTCATGGCTCGACATATACAATGTTTTTCGCTTGGAAAAATATTTTGTATTCTCAATAAAATAAACCGGCAAATCACGCTTTAAATAACCTTTCCAATAATTTATCTTTACCGCGTCTTTGGAATTCAAAAACACGTCAACATCTTTATATATTAATTTTAAATTATGCTTCTTCTTGCTGATAACTCTGCCATACAGCGGCGTAACGCAGATAATATCATGTCCCAGGCGCTTAATCGCCTTAGGCAGGCTGCTGGCAACATCAGCCAGACCGCCTGATTTTGAAAAAGGGGCGATCTCAGAAGAAATTGACACGATTTTTAATTTTTTACTAGACATAAAGTCTCGTAACTCGTAACGCCTAACATAGCTTTATTTTACGAGTTGTGAGTTATGAGTTATGAGTTGCGTGCTGAATTTGCCGTACAGATCGCTGTTGCAAGAGCATCGGCGGCATCGTCCGGCTTGGGTATTTTATCTAAATTAAGTAATAATTTAACCATTTTCTGCACCTGCAGTTTGCTTGCCTGGCCATAAGTTGACACTGCCTGCTTTATTTGCAAAGGCGTAAATTCTGATACTAACAAATTATTTTGTTGAATAACGAAGAGTATAACCCCGCGAGCGTGCCCGACCGTTAATGCGGTTTTCACGTTCTTGCAAAAAAACAATTGCTCCACTCCGACAATTTCAGGCTTATACTTTTTTATTATAATATCTAATTCTTTGCCCAGTATTACCAAACGCTTTGGCAAATCTAATTTAGACGAAGTTTTAATGGTCCCGTAATCCAAACACTTTAAACTCCCGTCTTTATTTTTACTGATAACCCCAAAACCGGTATCAGCGATTCCCGGGTCAATACCTAGTATTACACAACACATAACACATAACACATAACAATCTATCTAAGTGTTATATGCTGTGTGTTATATGTTACGTGCTTACATTAGTATAATAATCCGCCACATCTTCATTATCCTCCAGCTCTTCTATAAACTTCTCATACTTTTCCTTGTCGCTTTCATTTAATTTTAATTCTTCTTTCGCGACATACTCAATTTCAGCTGACTCGGTTTTAATTTCTTTATCATCAAAATATTTTTTAACAGATTGTAAATCCTCAATACTGGTAATAATTGTAACGCCCTCTTCTTCTTTTTGAATATCGTCCGCCCCGGTGTCAATTAATTCAAGCTCAATATCATCAATATTTATATTCTTTATTCTTAAATCCTCATTCACAATTCTAATAACCCCTTTTTGCTTAAAATTCCACATGACCGCGCCAAAAGATCCGTTGTATTTGGTAAAAGCATGGCGAATAGTGGCCGCGCTCCGGTTCTTGTTGCCGGTCAAAGATTTTACTATAAACTGGGATTTGGCCGGGCCAAATCCTTCGTAATAAAGCTCTTCAATTATTTCGCCTTGCAGTTCGCCGGTTCCCCGCTTGATCGCTTTCTCAATATTATCCTTGGGCATATTAGCCGACTTGGCTTTATCAATCGCCACACGCAGGCTAAAATTAGCTTCCGGGTCGCCGCCTTTCTCTTTGGCCGCGATCGTGATCATATTCCCAAGCTTGGTGAAAATCGCGCCCCGCTTAGCGTCTTTTGCTCCCTTTGCCCTTTTAATTGTCGCCCATTTACTGTGTCCGGACATACGCAGACGGCAGACAACAGACGACAGAATTTTTTTATCGTTGTCCTCTGTTTAAATCTGTAAAACAACTTATAAATAAAACAGACGAAACATAAGGAATATTATAATATTTACCTGTTATCTGTCGTCTGTTATCTGTCGTCTAATCTACCATAAATTGATTTAAAAATCAAGTTGAATTATAATAAAAACAATTACAAATAAACTACAAATTCATTTCTTCTCCCCCTCCTTTCCTCTAGCTCCCCTCTCCTGTCTAGGAGAGGGGCCGGGGGTGAGGGAGGAGAGGGGGTCGGGGGGTGAGGTAATAAATTTATGAATCTTGACAGTAAAAAACAATTTGAAAAACTTGACCCGCATTTTGTGGGTAAATCAATAGAATATTTGCCGGACCAGATGAGGCAGGTGCTTAAGGATTCGCGTCTGATCAAAATCCCGCGCGAATATAGCCAGACCAGCCACATAGTTGTTAATGGCATGGGGGGCTCCAATATCGGCTCGCGGATCATTAAAGAGGCTTTTCACGACCAGATAACAAAACCGCTCATGATTGAACCCGGATATAGGGTACCGGCTTATGTCGGGAAAAACACGCTTTATATTATTTCTTCTTATTCCGGAACAACTGAAGAACCTTTAAGCACTTACCGGACGGCAAAAAAACAAGGAGCTAAAATAATGGCTATTACCGAAAACAGCCCCAAAAGCAAGCTTTTAAAACTAATGCTTAAGGAAAATATCCCCGGTGTGATCTTCAAGCCGGAATACAACCCTTCCAATCAGCCCCGGATGGGTTTGGGCTATTCTATTTTCGGCCAGCTAATACTGATTGCCAAATCCGGCGCTCTGACCTTAAAAATCAAAGAAATGGAAGAGATTATTTCGCGCCTAGAGCTCTGGACAAGAAAACTCCGCGTAGAATCTTTTACCAAACAAAATCCGGCCAAAAAAATCGCCTTGCAGCTGGCAAACAAAAGACCCACTATAGTGGCGGCCGAATTTCTTAAAGGCAACATCAAGGCTTTAAGAAACCAGATGTCAGAGAGCAGCAAGCATCTGCCAAACTTTTTAGAAATACCGGAATTAAACCATTATGCCATGGAGGGTTTGGCTTATCCGGTTAGCCGGAAAAAAGATTCTATTTTTTTATTTTTTGATTCCGGACTATATCATCCGCGAATTATATTGCGAACCGCAATGACCAAACAGGTGATTAAAAAAAATAAAATCGCGATCATCTCCCACGGCCTTAAAGGAAAAAACAAGCACTTACAATCCTTTGAGCTATTGCAGCTTGGCACCTGGATCAGCTACTACCTGGGCATTATTAACCAGGTTGACCCAATCAAAATCCCTTATGTTGACTGGTTTAAAGAACAACTGGCTAAAAAATAAATTCTAATAAAAAAACAAGGGCATTCCATTTCCATTTGGAATGCCCTTTTAAGTTATGCTTGATTTACAATTTTCGAATAATTTTTATCAGCTGATGAGCCATGCCTTGATACATGGATACGGTGGTTATCTTTCCGCCAGTTGAATTGCGAAAATTTCTCGGAATGGTATTACCGGCAAATATATTATCAAACGGATTCTTATAGACAAGCTTCCGTTTCCAGCCAGGAGCGCATACCATATGCGTAACGCAAAAAAATAGTTCATGCGCTTTTATGTCATTTCTAAGAAACCCACCGGCATCTTGCACGGATCCGCCCGTTGATAATTCATCTTCGCGAATACAGAAAATAGAACCGTTCAAGCTTTTGTCTACTTCAATTAAATCAACGCCGTACTTTTTACTCAACTGCTCGAGTAACTCCGTGTTGGATATTCTTTCCGTTGTACCATCATATTTTCGATCTTTAAGATTAACCGCTATCGGCACATTAAGCAACTTAGCCAAAGCGATTGCTCGCGGAATAGAACCTCTGTCAAGAGCATAAATGTAAAAATCGCGACCGTCATCCTTGGCCAATTCTACCAATAAACGAAGTCGTGAGGCGTAAATCCGAGCCGGATCGACGTTGTAAGCAGAAATGCCGTGCTTTTTAGCTTTATCAATAGTGCTTAAAGAATGTATATCGCATAAAATCAGATGCTTTACGCCCCGAGCGGCCATTTCCATAATAAAATGTTCATTGCGGTTCGCCTCTTTTATGTCATCTTCATGATCCTGCCTGCGACTGTACATAAAAGGCAAAATTGCCACTATCATTTTTGCGCCGTACTGCTCATACGCTAAACGACAAATATCAAGGAACTCTTCTTTGAGCTCGGCGGTATAGGCGCTTTGAAAAATAATAGCGATCTTGTCTTTAATCTCTTCATAATCTGGAATCTGGTTATCAATCTCACCGTCTGGATACAGGCCGTAGTTGACATAATGAAATTTTAAATTTTTGTGGCTCAGGTCATTAACTTCATTAATGACGCTAAGATCAAGGGCATGATTACCATTACAACCAAATACGACAAATTTGCTGTCATCAAACATTTCTTATATCCCCCTCCTTTTGTTGTTAAAGAAACTCAATTAAATTTTATTATTTTTTATTTTATGTCTAATCTTTTTACCATATATATATCTTTTAGTCTATAGCTGATTTCCAGTAATAACCGCGCAGTAAGTAAGTATTTACTGTTTGCTAATATCTTGCTAGTATTATTATATTATTACTAATCTAACTATACTTCTATGAAAAAAATAAGCCTTACCCTGGCTTTTGCCCTTATCCTCATTGCTATCCCCATAGCTACTCATGCTTTTGAGCTTAAAACCAGCCCGTCAGTCTATGTTGCCGAAGATGAAATTATCATCGGTAATTTCTACGCCGCCGGTAACAATATTACCATTGATGGAATGATTGACGGTGATATTTTTGTCGCCGGGCAAAACATTGTCTTTAATGGCTCTACTACCGGCGACATTTTTGCCGCCGGGCAAACCATTACTATAAACGGCAAAGTTGGCAGCAGTCTGCGCGCGGCCGGCGATACTATTAATATAAATAATGATATAGCCGGCAGTGTTCATGCCTTTGGGGCTACAATAACTCAGACTAAAGACACTGTCGTAAATGGCGACTTTTTCTTCGGTGGCGCGTTAGGAGAATTCCGCGGCAAGATAGATGGTGATCTGCATGGCGGCGGCGCTATCGTCGTGCTTGCCGGGGAAGTAACCGGCGACGTAAAGATGAGGCTGGATGAACGCATAGAACGCGAAGGTAAAGGGATTAAAGTGGAAAAAGACGATAAAGACTTTCCTCTCTATGTGTATGACAGCGCCGTAATTGGCGGCAACCTATATTACTCAGCCGGCAAAGCAGGTGAAATATCCGAGAAAGCAATGATCGCCGGAAAAGTCGGCCATAGTTTCCCGGACAAAGCAGACCGGCGCGATCTGGCTGCCTGGAAAGCCTGGCACGGATTATTTTCTATCTTTTCCTCCTTGGTTATTGGTTTGGTTTTAATTAGTCTATGGCGTGAGCCAATCAAAAATTTAACTGACAAAATGACTGCGCGTATAGCCCCGGCTATAGGCATCGGTGCCATAATAATGATCTTAACTCCTATCATTGCCTTGCTTCTGGTCTTTACGATCATCGGCATCCCTTTGGCAATAATTCTGACAGTTATTTGGCTGATCGCTATGTATATTGCCAAAGTTATTGTCGGAATTCTTATCGGTAGAATTGTTTTGAATAAAATATGGGAGAAAAAGAAAGACTCGCTTATCTGGGCCATGATCATCGGCGTAATCCTGATCTGGCTGCTCACTGAGCTCCCGCTTATCGGCTGGCTCCTCTCCATCATAGCTATCTGGTGGACCCTTGGCGGGATATGGATGATGTGCAAAAAGGCTTAACATTTAAAAAATAAATCAATTTGCTAATGGTTAAAAAATTATTATGAAAATCAATCATGAAATAATTCGCGGCTATGACATCCGCGGCCTGATAAACAAAGATCTTAATGCTGAGATCAGCGAAGCGCTGGGCAAAGCTTACGGCACGTATATCCAAAAAAAAGGCGTTGATAAAGTGGTGGTATGCATGGACTCGCGCGCTGAGAGCGAAGAGTATAAGCTAGCTCTGGTAAAAGGAATTCAATCAACCGGTCTTGATATAATTGACATTGGCCTTAATATTGTAGGCACCATGTATTGGGCGCAATATCATTTCAACACCAAAGGCGCTGTTATGGTAACGGCTTCGCATAATCCCAAAGAATACAACGGCTTTAAGCTGGCTAATGACTTTTCCGAGGCCATGATCAACGAAGAATTAAACGAACTTGTTAAAGCGGCTGAAAACAACAATTTCACGATTGCAAAAAAGCAAGGCAGCATCCAGAAACTTGATATTAATGATATTTATTTTGATGATTTAATTAAGCGAGTCAATATTACAAAAAAATTTAAAGTAGTAGTTGACACCAGCCACACAACTCCCGGAGTAATTGTCCCTCCGCTACTCAAAAAAATCGGCTGCGAAGTGATTGAAAGCCATTGTTCCATTGACTCCAGCTTTCCGGTCGGCGTGGCTGATCCGACCGAAATGATCATGGCCGAGCGGCTGCGTGATAAAGTCCTGGAAACCAACGCCGATATCGGCTTCTCTTATGACTCAGACGGCGACCGGATCGGAATCGTGGATGAAAAAGGAACTATTATCTGGAATGATGTGCTGGTGGCTCTTTTCGCGATTGATGTTTTAGACAAACATCCGGGAGAAAAAATAATGTACAATACTCTTTGCTCTAAAGTGGTTGATGATACGATTAAACAATATGGCGGCGAACCTTTTATGTGGCGCACCGGGCATGGATTTCTTAAAAAGAAAAACCAAGAAGTTAAAGCGCCTTTTATCGGCGAACTCTCCGGCCACTTCTTTTTCTCGGCTGACTTTTACAATCATGATGACGGCTGTTATGCCACTCTCCGGCTGCTTGATTATCTTTCCAGGACAAACCAAACCTTAAACCAGGCTATCAGCTCTTTGCCGCAATATATTTCCAGTCCGGAGATAAAACTCTTTTGCCTTGATTCAAAAAAAGTAGAATTAGTTAAAAAGATCGCGCCGATCCTAAAAAAAGATTACCCTAAGGCCGAAGTAATTGATGATGAGCGAGCCGGTGACGGCGTCCGTTTGGAAATGCCGGATTCAATGTTTATTATACGCTATTCGCAAAACGGACCTTATATTACTATCAAATTTGAAGCCAAGGCCAAAGAAGAATATGAAAAGCTGAAAAAATATATTAATAACCTTTTGCATCAATTTCCGGAAGTGGAATGGGATAATGAAATTAGAGTAAATATTGAAGCCTTAAAATAAAGCAAACAAAAAAACCGCTACGATTTCATTATCAAGGCGGTTTTTTTATTTTTTAATTCAATCCAATTTCTTCCTTTACTTTCTTCAAAGTTTTTTTTGCTATCGGTCGCGCTCTTTTAGCCCCATCATCCAGAATTTTTCGTGCGTCTATATCGTCTATCTCATTATATTTAGCCTGGAACTTGGTTAAAAATAGCTTTACTTCATTGGCCACGGCTTTTTTAAAATCGCCATAGCCCTTGTTAACAAATTCTTTTTCCAATGTCTTAATGTCTTTACCACTTAAGAGTGAATGAATAGTTAAAAGATTGGAAATGCCCGGCTTGTTTTTATAATCATATTTTACTTCCGAGCCGGAGTCAGTCGTTGCTCGCATTATTTTTTTCATGGCAACACTAGGTTCATCTAAAAGCTCAATCCGGCTATACTCGCTCTCCGCGCTCTTGCTCATCTTTTTGGTTGGATCATCCAGACCCATGATGCGGGCGCCGGACTTTAAAATTTTTGCTTTGGGTATTGTTAAAGTTTCTTTGAATTGATGATTAAAACGCTTAGCCAGATCGCGCGTTAGCTCCACGTGCTGGACCTGGTCATCGCCCACCGGCACCACCTCTGTTTCATAAAGCAAAATATCAGCCGCCATCAAAACCGGGTAGGCAAACAAACCCGCGCTTACATTGGCTTCTTCGCGCCCGGATTTATCTTTAAACTGGGTCATCTTTTTTAGATCCGACATCCGGGCAACTGTATTAAGGATCCAGCTAAGCTCGGCATGGGCCGGCACATCTGACTGCTGGAAAATAATAGATTTTTTAGGATCAATGCCGGCGGTTAAAAAAAGCCGGGCAACTTCAATTATTCTTTTTCTAAGACTGTCCGGATCCTGCAAAACCGTAATAGCGTGCAGATCCACCACGCAAAAAATACAGTCATAATTGTTTTGCAGGGCAACAAACTGGGTTATCGCGCCCAGATAGTTGCCAATATGCAGATTGCCCGAAGGCTGTACCCCGGAAAATATTCTTGGTTTTAACATATGTCTTAATTGTAGTTAATATTATAAATATTAGCAAGAGAAGTGAAAACTAAAAAATAGTGGTAAAAAACCACTACTTAATTTGTATTTTTGGCAAAAGAAAAAGGGATATGTATTTTGTTTTTGTTTATCCCTTTTTTTTAGTCCACCGGTGATACACCGTTTAAATAATTAAGATAAAAAGAAAGATGAGGCACAGCTCCAATAATACTATAGAATAAAAAGGAAAATTATCTCCAGCTCCGGTAATACTACCAGTAATACTTTTTATCTCCTTAATCTTATTTTGATTGGAAAGGATGCCCCTTTTTTCTCTTATCTCTTTTTTATTGTAACGGTCAATCCCGGTCGCATTTGGAAAGATGATTTTTTCCATTTTTTCACCTCCCTTTGCTTTTTGTTTATTGTTAACCCAACTATAACACATTTTCCCAAAAAAATCAACAGTTTATTCACATTTTACGAAATTTTACTTAAAATTAGCTAAAATTTTTCATCCGCTATTGACAAAGCGTATAGAAAATGTTATTGTTAAAAAAATAAAAAAATAAAACTAAACAAAAATTCAAAAGGAGGAGAATGAGAAAATGAAAAAAGAAATAATCAGTGGAATTTTTTTTGTAATCATTGTACTAGCTCTTGCTGCTCTTTATTCAGCACCAACAATTATTCATTTTGACAAGATTCTTTCTGAGGCAAGCACAACAATAAGTTTTTTTGAATGGTTTTTCTGGTTTTCTGCTAAAACATTCCTTGTAGGCGGAATAGCATGCGCCATAATAGCATTTACAAAATGGCTTATTAAAAAGAGGTATAATTCCTCTCCTCTCCACATTATAAGGAGGCGCGCTTAAAATGAATGAACTTTTAATAAGCGCGGCAATTATTGTCGGCCCGATAAGCGTTATTATTTCATATCTATATGCCTTATGTGGTGCGGCAAATGAAAACAATTAAAGTCAACCTTTTAACGAGCCGGAATCTGCTAATACAGAGATTGCCGGCTCATTTTTTTTATTTGACTCTAATCTATTAATAATGCAAAATATAGTTAGATGATAAAAAAATAATTTCTGTTGTCTGCTGTCTATTTATTTATGCTTAATTTTCTACATTCATTCACTCCAAACCCAATATTAATCCAAATCGGGCCACTGACCATTTACTGGTACGGCCTGTTTATCGTGTCCGGCATTTTAGTTGCTACTTTAGTATCATTTAAACTATCCAGTAAATATAATATTAAAAAAAACACAATCATTGATCTGGCCTTTTGGCTGATCATTGCCGGCCTGATCGGCGCCCGGCTGTATCATGTTATGTTAGAGCTGCCATTTTATCTTGATAATCCTTTGGATATTTTCAAGGTTTGGGAAGGCGGGCTGGCTATTCATGGCGGCATTATTGCCGGGCTGATCATGATCTGGCGGTTTAGCCAAAAACAAAGTATTAATTTTTGGCTGCTAACAGCCATTATTGCCCCGGGCATGGCCCTGGCCCAGGCGATCGGACGCTGGGGCAACTACTTTAACCAGGAAATTTACGGCACCCCCACAAACCTGCCCTGGGGCATCCCGATTGAATTTGCCAACCGCGTACCTGAATTTTACAACTCAGAGTACTTTCACCCGGCCTTTCTCTATGAATCTCTGGGCAGCTTAATAATATTTTTTACTCTTATTTTACTTCATAAAATCTTATTAAAGCACAAACTGCCTGCTGCCTGCTGCCTGCTGCCTGCTAAAATAATTATCGCGGTTTACCTGATTCTTTACTCGCTGCTTAGATTTTCTTTGGAATTTATCCGCACTGATATCACGCCGGTTTTTTTTGGGCTCCGCTTTCCCCAAATTATCAGCCTGGTAATAATAATCTCTATCAGTCTTTATTTTTGCCTTTATTTCCTTAAATATAAGCGCCATAAAGCCAGGCTTGATAAAAACTAATACTTATGTTATATTAATCAAGTGCTCTCACACCGTATAAATTTATTAACCTCAACAGCTAAAAAGTAATAAAATATGCCTAACACTAAATCAGCTCAAAAAGAATTGCGTAAAGGAAAAAAACTTAACGCCTATAACAAAAAAATTAAAGATAACTTCAAAAGTCTTGTTAAAAAAAGCCGTAAAGCGATTGAATCCGGTGATAAAAGCGCCCAGGAGCTGGTGCTTAAGGCCCACAAAGCCTTGGATAAGGCCACTCAAAAAGGAGTAATAAAGAAAAACACCCGCGATCGGAAAAAGTCGCGTTTGCACCATTACTTGAATAAAACCGCAAAAAAGGCCTAACAAAGAAATAAAAACTGCTATTTGGGGCTGATTGGCTCCAAATAGCAGTTTTTATTTTGACAGTCTAACACATTAATCTAGCTAGATAAAAATATTCGCTCTTTTGAATCATATAAACAAAAACCCCGCCTTAATCTCCGGGGTTTTTGTTTGGCTTGCATTCTTTATAAATATAAAGGTTATAATTTAGCTATCAATAAATTCAGAGCCACTTTGGCATTAACCTGGCCGGTTTTCATTTGACTGTCAACCTGAAGCAATTTGGAAAAGGCTTGCTTAAGCAGATTCTCGGAAAAATTCCTGGCCTGGGTTGAACTCTTCTGCACCACAAAGGGATGCAGTTTAAGCCGGCTCATTATCTTCCGCGGCGTTAAGCCCTGCTCCAATGCCTCTTTAATTTGCAAAAGTATTTTAAACTGCCTGGTCATCATGGCTATTAAATAACCTTCAGTAACCCCGGCAGCCAATTCATTTTCAAATAATTCTATGGCTAATGGCTTATTGCGGACGCTGATAGCATCGGTTAAAGCAAAAATATTCTCGTCAATACTGCCGCGGGACAGGCTATCAACATCCGTTATTTCAATTGTTACGATTTGTTCGTCTTTGATCAGTCCCGGTGTTTGCCCGCGCTTATAGGCAATCAGTTTATTCAGCTCATTGGATAACAGCCACAGGTCACTGCCAAAAAAAGAAGTCAGGCGAACAGCTGCTTCACCGCGAATCACGCCTCCGCGTTTTTTGGCCGTTTGCCCGAGCCAAGCGCTGGCCTCGGTATTAGATAATGGCTTAAACTCCTGGGCAAACTTTTGTAAAACTAAAAATTTATAAAGCTTCTTTTTGGATAATTTCTCCCTGGCCTGCTCATCCCAAAATACGATTATATTGTCATCAGCCTTGTCTTTGGTTCTGGCCTTAAAATAATCCTCAACCGCGCCCTGAAGATTGGCATCTTTATTATTAAATATACGCTCAATCACAATCAAACGCCGCTTGGAAAAAAGCGAAGATGTTGCCACGGCTTCATTGATACGCTCTAGGCCAGCTGTTTCGCCGTCTATGGCAAGCAAAGAAATACCATTTGGATCAACTTCCTTGATAAATTTATCTTTAATGGCCTTAAGTTTTTCCCGGCTTTGAAACGTATTTTCGCCGTATAAAAATATAATCATAATTTTATTTTTTCTAATTTTCTAATTTTTTGCTTTAAAAAAATTTCTCCTGTTTTCCTGAATTTAACAATATCATCTGTGGTAAAAAATTCAAGCTCTTGGTCTGGCGCCTTTTTTATTCCTAGTTCGGGATGCCTGCTTAAATATTTTTTTAAACTTTTAACAATTATCTCTCCCGGGTCATGCACCTGGCACTTGCTCCCTATTATTTTTTTAATATTATCAAGCAAAAACGGGTAGTGGGTGCAACCGAGAATTAATGACTGTATCTTTTTTTCTTTTAGCGGCTGCAAATATTTATGAATAATCATTTTTGTTTCATTTTCATTTATACAGCCTTCTTCTACTAACGGCACAAGCAAAGGAGTGCTCTTTTGAAATATCTCCAGTCCTGGCTTTAGCTTAATTAACTCAATTTTATACACATTTGACTCAATAGTCGCCCGGGTGCCAATAACACCGACCTTATAAATATCCTCGGTACTGGCTATCGCCTCGGCCATGGGGCGAACAACGCCTAATACTCTTTTCCCCGGATATGCCCGGGGAAGATACTCCTTTTGTATTTTTCTTAATGCTTGCGACGAGGCTGTATTGCAGGCCACAATTATTAATTTGCATTTATGAAAAAATAAAAAATCAATCGCCTCCTTGGTATAATTATAAATTACATCCTGAGATTTATTGCCATAAGGAGCTCGCGCATTATCTCCCAAATAAATATACCCATATTTAGGTAAACAATAAAGAAAATGTTTAAGCACTGATAGCCCGCCAAATCCAGAATCAAATATGCCGATCATAAATTACAAAATTATTCTTTTACTTCTTTTTTAAATAAATCGCCACGTTCTTTGTAATTATTAAACATCCCAAAACTGGCGCACGCCGGAGAAAGCAGCACTACGTCTTCTGTTTTTGCCTGTTTGCGCGCTAAACGCACCGCTTCTTTCATAGAATCCACGTTTTGCATATCCATGTAACCAATACGCCCCAGTTCTTTTTTGAGTCGTGGCGTGGCTTTGCCATTCAGGAGAACTGTAAATCTGGTTCTTTTTTTTATTTCTCGCGCGAATTTTTTAAAGCTTGATCCTTTGTCAGCTCCACCGGCAAGTAATATTATAGGCGCGTCAAATGATTTAAGCGCTATAACAGAAGACTCGGGAGTAGTGGCAAAACTATCATCATAATATTTATTGCGGTTGTATTTACCAATAAACTCTATGCGATGTTCCAGCCCTTTGAATTTTTTAACCCCCTTTTTAATAACTGCCTCGCGTATTCCAATTGCTTTAGCGGCTTCAGCGGCAGCGGCTATATTCTCCTTATTATGTTCTCCTACCAGGCGAGACTCTATATCTGATTTGGTAAAATATATTTTTTTTCCACTACCTAATTTCTTATTTTTAAATTTAATTTTTTTATTAATAACTGCTATGCTATTCTTCTTTTGATGTTTGATTATATTTAATTTAGCATCCGTATATTCTTTCATTGACTTATGATAATTCGGGTTAACCGGATCAGCCGGCTTTAAATGCTCCTGGCTCAAATTAGTAATAACCCCAATACGCGGACTTGCTTCCAGATCTTCAAGCTGAAAGCTGGAAAGCTCCAGCACTACATAATCGGTTTTTTTCAGCTTATCAAAAAAATCAAATATCGGGATACCAATGTTGCCGCCCCAATAAACTTTTTTATTAGCCATAAAAATTATTTCCACGATCAAGCCGCTGGTTGTGCCCTTTCCTTTAGTGCCGGTTACGCCGATAATATTTTTAGTTGGGCTAAATTCAAAAAAAAGCTTGGTTGGTGAAGTAATTTTTACTCCGGCTCGCAAAGCTTTTTTAATTTCCGGCTTAAACAGAGGATAGCCCGGCACTCGCAAAATAATATCATATTGCTTTAAATTTTTATCAAAATCCGATCCCAAATTCCAGTTAATATTCTCTTGATTAAATTCCGGATATAGCAGGCGCAAATCTTTTTTTTGGTCGCAAATTATAATTTCACACTCAATTTTATGTTTACGCGTCCACTTCAAAAAAGCCCTGTTTTCTATTCCAAAACCAAGCATCGCGATCCTTTTATCTTTAAATTTTCTCAAAATATTTAACATTTAATTATTTTTTTTATTTCATTTCTCCCCAATTCTTTCCGATTTTTACGTCCACCACAATCGGAACTTTTAATTTTATTACCTCTTCCATTATCTTTTTTATCTTTGGCACAACCTCTTTTACCAGACTGTTTTTAATTTCAAAAACTAATTCGTCATGAACAGTCAAGATCATCCGTACCGGGCATTCAAGAGGATTTAATTTGTTTTTTGCTCCATATTCGCGATTAATCAGCGATTCCGCCTTGATCATGGCCGACTTTATCATGTCCGCGGCTGTTCCCTGAAGCGGGGTATTCACGGCCATGCGCTCGGCCGCTTTCCGCACCATCGCAACCGTGGAATTTATCTCCGGCAGCGGACGGATACGGCCAAACAAGGTGCTGACATGCCCATCGCGCCTGGCCTGACGCAAGGTATTGTCAATAAATTCCCTGATGTTTTTATAAACGATAAAATACTGCTCAATAAACTCTCTGGCCCGCTCATAGGGAATATCAGCGGTTTGTGAAAGGCCGCGCGGACCCTGGCCGTAAAGAACACCAAAATTAATCGCCTTGGCTTCCCGGCGCATTTGCTTGTCTACCGCGTTCGGGCTGACTTGGTTGATCTCGGCCGCGGTTGAAGTATGAATATCAACATTATTTTTAAAAGCCTTGATCATCCTGGGGTCATCCGCGTAATGGGCAGCCAAACGCAGTTCAATCTGCGAATAATCAAGGGCAGCCAAAGTATAGCCTTGCTCAGCAATAAAAGCTTTTCTTATCTCACGCCCTAATTCAGTCCTGACCGGGATATTCTGAAGATTTGGCTGGGACGAACTAAGCCGGCCGGTGGCGGCCACAGTCTGGTTAAAACTGGTGTGAAGCCGGCTAGTTTTAGGATTTACCATTGTTGGCAAAGCATCCACGTAAGTGCTGGCCAATTTGGCAAGCTCGCGGTATTCCTGGATCAATTTAATGACCGGATGCAAATCTTTAAGCTTTTCCAACTCCGAGGCAGCGGTAGATATCCCGGTTTTGGTTTTACTGATGCGCTCGGCCGGGATTTCCAGCTTTTCAAAAAGAATAACTTGCAGCTGCGCAGGCGAAGCAATATTAAATTCCGTGCCGGCTTGATTATGTATCTTTTTTTCAATTTGCTTGATCTTCTTTTGCATAACCGCGCTCATATCACGCAAAAATTCAGTGTTTAGTTTGATCCCGGTGTCCTCAATCGCGGCCAGCACCGGCACCAAAGGTATTTCAATCAAATTAAACAGCTTGTCCAGTTTTTTCTTTTTTAAACCAGGCTTAAGATGTTTAACCAAACGCTCGGTAAAATCCGCGTCCTCGCAGGAGTAGAGCATTAGCTTTTCATTGTCTAATTCGCTAAAACTTATTCGCTCTTTTCCTCGCCCCAGCAAATCATCTTTACTGATTTTTTCAAACTTTAATTCTGAAAAAGTCAAGGCATCCAGATTATGCTGGCGCGTACCCGGATTTAACAGATACGAAGCGATCATAGTGTCAAAATCAACCCCTTTAATATCAATCCCCTGGTTTCTAACAACCCGGATATCAAATTTGGCATTATGCGCTTGCTTTTTTATCTTCTCATCCTCAAATATCGGCTTTAACTTTTTAATCCAAGAATGCATGCTAGGCACTCTGTGCTTGATATTCTGTGCTTCTTTATACGAAAAAAGATTATCTGCTGTCTGCTGTCTGCTGTCTGCTGTCTTTACATTCACATAATATGCCACTCCTTTTTTCCAGCTAAAACTAATACCCAGTAAATCCGCTGTTAACGGATCAAATGAAGATGTTTCAGTATCAAAGGTAAAACTCTTTTGTTGACTCAATTTAGTTAAAAACGATTTAAATTTTTTGTCCGTATCCACTAAAGTATATTTAAACTTTTTCCGGTTGCGTTCAAACTTATCAGCAATTTTTTCAGTTTGCTCTTCCCTGGTGTTGACAATATGGGAATTTGTTAAAGCCTGAAGGCGGGGCAAAAGCGACTTGAATTCCATTTTTGAAAAAAACTCAACTACCTTTTCCTGATCATAAGTCCGAAAGCGGGTTTTTCCCAAATTAAAATTAATTAACACATCGCATTTAATTGTAGCCAGATCTTGAGATAAATACGCCTCATCTTTATGATCTTTCAGTAATTGAATGATCCTTGGTTTAACTATAGCCTGAATCTCTTTTGAATTCTTTTTTATTTCAGCGTAAACATTATCCAGAGTTTTGAATTTATTTAAAAGTTTTACCGCGGTTTTTTCACCCACCCCTTTGACACCTGGAATGTTATCGCTCGGATCGCCGCGAAGAGCCTTGTAGTCTATCATCTGCTTTGGACTAATGCCAAAACGATGAACTACCAAGTGTTCATCATAAATAATGCTTTCGGTAATGCCCCGGCTCATTGAGTAAACTTTGGTGTGGCCGTTTACAAGCTGAAGAGTATCCATATCGCCGGTCAAAATAATTTTTTCTACCTGGCCGTCAACATTATTCACGATCGTACCGATCAGATCATCGGCTTCAAAGCCGGTCTTTTCAAATACCGGAATATCAAAGGCTCTGGCCAGCTCTTTAACCCGCGGGATCTGGTCATAAAGCTCCTGCGGCGCCTTGATCCGCTTGGCCTTATACTCTTTGAACTTTTCATGGCGGAATGTCGGCCCCTTTTTATCCATAGTAAGCACCACGTATTCAGGTCTTAACTCCCGAATGGCTTTTATTAAAAATCCGGCAAAACCATATACCGCGTTAACCACTTCTCCCTTTTTGGTCGTCATAGTGCTTGGCAGCGCGTGAAAACTGCGATGCACCAAAGCATTACCGTCAATAACCATTAATTTATCCCGCCGTAACGATGATTTTTCCCTGTTTTTAGCCATATACACAATATATTACTATTACCATTACACCATAATTTAACACGAAACTCAAGAGCAACAAAAACTACAGAGACCTGCCCGCCTGACTTCGTAGCTGTTGGCGGGTATCTCTGTAGTTTTTAATTTTTGTGCTTGCGCCGCGTAGCTCGCTATGACGAAGTCATGCGAGCGAAGTGGTGGACCAGACAGGACTCGAACCCGCCACCCCCTCGATGCAAACGAGGTGCTCTACCAGATGAGCTACTGGCCCAAAATAATTAATTCGTATGTGCCGCATTCGTATTTGCGGCTTTTCCCGCCAGGAAAAATAACGTTAAAACTCCATACTTGGTCCTTCGCTGGGAACCATATAACGGGTAATCGGCCATAACATCCATTCCATAAACCCGCTGATCATGCCCGTAACCGCCAAAAAACCAAAAAAAATAAAAACCATGCCAACCAGCTTATACCCCAGGCGCGAACCGCCGGAAGTGCTTAATTTATTTTCAAAAAAACCGATCCTGCCAAAATTATTAAGCATCCATTCGGCTTTAAATATTATTAAAAAACCGACTGACATCATTAATATTCCGATTATGTATTGCATTTAACAGACGGCAGACGACAGAAAGCAGACGACAGGAAAAAATATTGAAAATTCTATCTTCTACTTACTGTTTACTGTTTACTAATTACCTAACTCACCTTACGCACTTGTAGCGTAAGCAAAGTTATAATTAATGT
>JAGLPO010000029.1 GCA_023137275.1 Candidatus Parcubacteria bacterium
ATATTTAGTGCGTAAGGTGAGTTACCTAATATAATTTAAAGGATTATATTTGCGGCCGTTTATAATAACTTCAAAATGAAGATGCGGTCCGGTAGACCAGCCGGTTGATCCCATTGCCGCTATGGTTTGCCCTTTACTCACAATATCGCCCTTTTTGGCGTAAAACTTGGATAAATGGGCGTAGCGGGTCTTTTTGCCGCCGCCATGGTTAATCACGATTTGGTTTCCGTAACCAGTGCCCCAGCCTACCGACTCCACGGTGCCGGCATCAGCCGCGTATATGGCCGTGCCGGTTTTCGCCGCGATATCCACGGCATGATGCCTCCAGGAATAATACTGCGTTATTCTTGTTGCCGCGGCCGGCCAATTCATCTTATTGCCGGTCGCGGCCTGGGCGTTAGGCGCTTTAACAATGTCTTTGATCGCGGAAAAACCGGTATATGTCTTGGTAGTATAACTGGGCTGGCTAACCTTGCTTCCGCCCGGCACCATTAATAGCTGTCCGATCTTTAAAGTATCGCCCTTGGCCAATTTATTGGCTTCCATTATTTTTTCTTCCTCAACATCGTACTTTTTGGCAATAATATTTATATTATCGCCTTTCTTGATCGTATGCGACACTCCGCTCACGGGAAGGATCTTAAGCTTGTCGCCGGGACGGATTATACTATAAGAGCTTTTATTATTTTCCCAAAGTATGGTTCTTACGCTGACTTCAAACTCCTGGGCGATCGTACTGATCGTATCGTCAGGCAATACCTTATACTCAACAATTTCGGTTCGGTCCCGCTTGGTCTTCCTGGTGGCTGCCAGCTCGGGCTTGACTATGCTGCTGCCTTCCTGAATCGTGGCTACGTCAATTTCTTCTTCAATTTCGCTATCCATGCTTACTTTGGCTTGCGGACGGAAACTGCCTAAATTATCCAGATAGGTCTGCTGAACCGGGGAAATTATTACCTCTTTATCAAAGGACTCAATAATAAATTGTTCGTCTTCTTCAAAGTTGCTAAATTCACTCCGGATCAAATCGGCAAGAATTGTCTGGTGGGCCCTGTCAGTCAAACCGCCGGCCCTGGTCCTGGGCGTAATATTAACTATTATCAATAAAATAGTTACGGTAATAACTAAAATATGGACCAGCTTCCGGCTGAACAAAAAACTTATCGCATTGTGCTCCAAGCCTTTCCAGCCCAGACGCCTTAAGATCTTCCGATAAAAACCATAAAACTTAACCACTACTTTATAGAAAAAGAGCCTGAGTATTGCCCGAGCCGGCTTAAAGATCAGTGAAATAAAAAAAGCGGCCACTAAATTTTTAAGTAACGCTAAAAAACTAAATAAATATAATAAAATGCTTGCCCCGATTCTCAGCCATTTCTTGCTCCGCTTGTTTCGCCTTGGGCTAACAAATCTTTTATTCCTATAATAGCCTATATATTTCTTTTAATAACTGGGTAAATAATAACAATATTACACCATTTAGTCAACTTACGTATTGACATTTTCAATTAATAACTTATAATGGAATTATCTTTTATATTTACCTATATGGAGTCAATATTGGAAGAAATACTGAATTTAACCAAGAAAAAAATGCATGAGCAGGGCGCTTTTAGCCGTGATGAATATAAAAATTTGATTTCGGAAACTATTGATTATTACCTTTCCAAAGGCAAGCTGACTGATGATGATAATCTGACATTTATTGAAGACCGCTTGCTTGACATGTATGGCGTGGTAAGGGATGAAATGAGCGATGATAATGTTTAAATAAGTTTTATATATTAAATAAAAGTGTACACCCAAATGTACACTTTTATTTTAGCGTAGTTATTGTTTACAATAAAAAACATTATATTTATAAATCTTCCTCTGTAATTACGTTAATGTTGTTTTCTTTTAATAATTTTGCCGTTATACCATCGCCCTTAATAATTATTCCTGAAAAAGTTCCGTCATAAATTTGGCCGCATCCGCAAGACGGACTGCGCTGTTTTAAAATTACCTCTTTTATATTGTATAATTTTACAATTTTTAAAACTTCTTCAGCCCCTTGCTTAAAATTTTTGGTAATATCAATCCCTTCCTTATTTACAACACAGTTATTTTTTATTTCCGAAATTATTCGCGGAGTAGCCAAGCCGCCCAATTGCTCAGGACAAACAGGAATTAAAGTTTCTTTAACTGCTAAATTTATTACCTTTTCATTTGGTTTTCTTTTGCCATTATAACGGCAATTTATGCCTAATAGGCAAGCACTGCATAGTTTCATAATGATTATAGAGTTTTTTATAGCCGGATTTTCAATTTCTATTGTAAGTCCTCTTTTTTTATTTGTTATTTTTTCCAATCCTCAATAATGATCTTCTTCCCCTGCCTCTTAAACACAACTTTCTGCCGCTCCTGCCAGCGGAGCGCGCGAATCATCTCCACCGGAACAGTGACGGCGTAGCTGCTGGAATGTTTATACAACTTCCTCACATTTCTATTTTCTATTGTTCTTTTCATAGTTTAGCTTAATTTATTAAGTGTACACCCAGGTGTACACTTTTGTTATAACATCTTTAATTGTCTTTATACGTATATTTTAAAATCATCTGCAAACAACATAATGCAAGTACTCAATCGTTTTATTTGCTTTATGATTCCTATTCTCGGTTTTATCAGCTTTAAATCTATTATAATCTTTTGTAAAAAGTCCATACTCTCCTCGCAAACTCATTATTTCTTTAATATCATCCAGGTTCATCAAGCCCTCATTATTATAGCTTAAAAAAATATATTTTGTTTTAGCTTTTAAAATCAAATCTTTAAATGCTTTTTTTACTTGCGGACGAGAACAATACAATGATTTTTGTTCATTATAATTTCTTAATCCTGTCTTACCTTTAATTTCTGGATTGTCATATTTAGCGATTGTTTCTAATAAGTCATTGTTATCGGATTTATTCCTTTTTGAATTTTTAAATTTTTACTAAAAAATAAAATTTCTTTTCCTGCTTTTGCTTCGCGCGCAGTGTGTGAAACTGAGTATTCTATTTTTTTATTTACCCAACTATAAATTTTTTGGATTTGAGATGTATTATCATAAGAAATAATCCATTTAGATTTTTTTATTTTTTTGATCATCTTTGCTATTTCTTTATGATCAGCATGATTATAATAATTTACGTATAAAGAGCTGCCTTTAAGATAATATGGGGGATCAAAATAAAAAATTGTTTGTGAGTGTGATTCTTTTTTCTGAATTTTTTTAATCAATTCAATAGCGTTTAAATTATAAATAGTTATATTTTTTTTATGTTCAGCAATTTTCTTAATTCTACTAATTAAACTTCTTTTATTAAAACGACAATTAATTCTATATTTCCCTTTTTGCTCTATGCCGCCGATTACGCCAGCATTAATAATGCCTGACATATTCGTTCTATTTAAAAAGAAAGTGGAAAATCCTAATTCTAACAATGTGGCTTTCTTTTTATTTTTCTGAATTTCTCTTGCCTTTTGCCAATTTTCAATTGTAATATCTGTTTCTTCAATTAAATTACAAAATTTTTTTGTACTTTTAAGAACTGAATACCAAAAAGCATATATTGAACGATCAAAATCATTAATAGTTATTTTTGATACCTTATTTTCCATTAATAAATACAATGAAACGGCAGCACCACCTGCATATGGCTCAACATAATGATTATTCATATCATTATCAATACATATTTTAGCGATAAACTTAGCCAATTTATTTTTACCGCCAGGGTATCTTAATGGTGAATAAAACATAGTTTATTTTTTGTGTATTAAAATTTCATTATAAATAATTTCGAAAAATTCTTGTAATTCGTTCCATTTAAAAATAAGATCTGCTGGTTTTGGTGTAACTTTAATCTCATGAACATAATCATGAAAATTCTGTATGGATAGAATACTAGGATTTTGTGTGGCAACCTTTCTTATGTTTTTCAATCTTTCTTTGTCTACTTTATGCTTATCTTCTAAATAATCAGCTACCTTAGTAATTTTCCCTTTTAGCTTAATGTCTTTTGAAAAAATAAATCCTTCTTGTTCTGCAAAATAATCTATTGTACTTTCCAGAAAAACTCTAAATAAAACACCAACCGCATTAATTGTCTTGTCTAGAAACAAATCCTCTCTGAGCTCCCTAAAAATCAAATTAATTTTATCTTGATCGATTTTTAAAGAGCATTTTGATCTATTATTTGGGATTAATGTATTTCTGCCTGTATTTTTAGGATTTGTGATAATTTTACCCTGACCTGTTTGTATTTTTTTTGTTTTTTCGCCAAATAAATTTTCTTTTTCTTCTATTGAATTAGCTATTTCTTCCTTAGCTTTTTTTACACTTCTACTATCCATACTTTCTAAATATTTTTTTCTATTCTCTTTCTTGTTTAATGTACGAGAATCAAGTTTGTCTTTCTCTCCGATTTTTTGCTCATCAAAAATTTCTTTATAAGCTTTTTTCTTTATAAGATTCCAAATAATTAATCCTAGTTTTTCTTGAAATTTTGCATCTTTAATAAATAGTTTTTTATTTTTTATTTCAAACTTAAAATAATCTTTTGCAACTTGATCTAATAACAATCTATCAAAAGTAGTAACAAAACCGTGCCCCAATACTCTTTCTTTTATTTCTATAGGAATATCCAAATCCCTAACAATTTTATGAATTTCAGTTTTTAGAATTATACTATCATTATTTTTTCCTCTCCTTCTCTCAAAGTTTGCTTTCTCTGGGCTCCCCCAACCTTTATATCCCGATTCTAAATGTTTTAATTCAACATACCTTAAACACAGCTCTCGATTATCTGTAACTAAACAATCTACAGAAAAATCATTTGAAATTTTTGTTTTTGTTTTACCGTCCTTAAATATCTTTTTAATTTTAGGATCGCTAATTAAATCTGCATTAAGCAATATTTTATATACCATTAAACGACGATTTCCTTCTAAGGTAATTTTCTTTTTTTCGCTATCCCAAATTATCAAATTTTCCCAGGGCGTAAGCTCAAAATTATCAATTATAGATTTTGCCAATTCTATTATTTTCTCGCTCTCGCCTTTTTTACTAAATAAATATTCAATAAGTTCTTTTTCTGTTTTTCTAAAATACTCCTCCGGAAAACGGGGATTTTCATCCCAGAGGTTCAAATCAATAATTTTTACATTTTCTTTTTTCATATATTTTAAATTAAACAACAAATTATTTTAATGTTGGTTTTTTAGACCCGCAATTTTCACAAACCAAATGCTCTCCTGAATATTCTAATTCCTCTCTACAATTTTCACATATAGGAATTGCTTCTGTTGTTTCATAATTTGTTACTTCCAAATCATCATCAACTCCATCAAACTTTGAATATTGACTGTCTACATCGTGCAATGCAATAACTAATTGACTTTCCAATTCTTTTTTTGATAATTCGCTTTCTGCTTGAACTCTAATGTTAATGTCATAAAACATAATTTTTTAGTTAAGTTATAAATAAATATACTACACTATTAACCTATCCTTGAAAAATATATTGTCGGTGATATTTTAAAAATCGTTCTCTTCCAACAATTGGTAAGTCTAAAATTATTTGATTATGCTGAATATTTAATCTTTCTATATTTTTCTTTGATAATCTATTTGAAATTAAAATTCTTTTATCCAACGTAAAGGTAATCAGCCCGACACCCTTATCAAATAATTTATCATATAAAGGAGAGAACAAAAATCCATTTTTAGTATCCAGTCTTTCTTCGTCATTGCTATGTACCCAAGGCTTTATATGACTGGCAATTAATAATCTTTTTTCATTAATTTGGGTAATTGGGCATTTCCCCAATTCTTTAATTAAATTTTGTCTAAAAAAATTTTGACCTACTCTGATTTTTTGTTCTATAATTTTTTCTGTTTTTTCAATTATTTTTGTTTGCTTAAAAATAACTTTATTTTGATTAAAAACAAAATAGCCTAAATCATTTTTTTCTACATCTTCAATAAATTGAGTTAACGCGTAAACACCTTTTGCAATTCTGGTAAAACGAGAATCTCTTTGCGCTATTGCTTGAATTGTTTTGTCCGTAGTGTCACATCTAATCTTTGATTCATCTTTATAATTCCAAATTTCCTTATACAAAAATTTTAACGGAGCAAAAAAACCATTATGCAACATAACCTGTTCCATAGCATCTGAATAAGTTAAATCTTTTTTATGCATATTGATAATTTTTTAAAATATAATAATCAATTGCCAATGCCCAATATCTCCAAAAAGCTAATTTATCTCTTTCTTGTATTATCCATAAACTATCTGTCCATATATCAGAATCTTTCCATTTGTTTAAATTTATATCATTAAATTTTGGCATAATTTGAGGATTATACAACAATAATAACACATTTGCGCATCTTTATCCATTTATCTATTTGCTTTAAAAAGTTTTCAAATAAAAAACACCCCAAATTTTCAGGATGCTTTTAAATATATCTATTATCATCTACACCTGTCCTTTTAAAAACCTATATTACCCGTACCAGTAAAAATACTTATATATATACACACATACAGATATATTATTATATAAGGAATAACTAAACCAAACAGAATATATGGTATTTTCCCTCTAATAGTTTTAAGGCGGGATATCTTGTAAGGTAATATAAAAATAAAAGGAGAAACAAATAAAATAAAAAGTAGTAAATATCCCGACCAACCGTCTAACGAGTAGTTTCCTCTCATTAAAATTCTCAAGAAAAAAGAAGGAATTATTATACATATTATCCAATATATTAATATATATAATATAGGTAGAAAATTATATTTTTTCATCATTCACTCTCACCCCCTTCCCCTATGTTATTTATTAACCAATTAATATCACTTTTAATTATACCATAGCCTGGATTGTTCACCCATTCTTTTGAATGATAATTATTTAAAGACAAAAGAATTGCATTATATCTTAATTTTATTACTCTTTCACATATTTCTTTATCATTGCATTTATCAATATACTTCTGCAGTAAATTTAACCTAAAAATAAGGCTATTCTTTATCCATTCCTTAGTAATATCTTTGTCCTGATAGGCTTTTTCTATATCCTGGATCGTAGTGTCTATTGTTATTTCTACAATTATTATGGTTTCTGTTTTATTCTCTTCTCTGTTTCCGGCCCTGTCCGTGGATGAATAAAAAATAGTGGCAGCGCCTAAAGCGAATATAGTAAACGGCTCCTGATACTCTGTCCATGTTTCTTTATTGTCCAGGCTATATTCTGTTTTTAATATGCCTGAACCATTTTCATTATCACGGGCGGCTAATTCTATTTTAACAGGAGCGATCCAATTATCATTTATTCGCGTTTCTAAAATATTAATAATTGTTTCTGGCTTTATTAGATCCTGTGATTCCTGCTCGTTTAAAATTGAGCTTGGATTAATTTCAGATTCATAATCTCCGTTTCCATCCTGATCGATCTGCATCACATACTCTGTTTGTTCATCGCTAATTGTAAATTCAACTTTTGTTTTTGTTGTTTCTATTGGTATTTCATTGTAATAAACAGTTTGCTCATATTGATTATTATTAATATTTTGAATTCTAACGTTAAAAGATCCTGTATCTGTTGCTTTGCCGATAATAGTATAAGTCTTTCCTAACGGCAAGAAAACAAATTTATTATCCTCTATAATGTCATACTGGGCGCCTTCAATGCCCATCTCAATATCGTTGTCATTGTTCAAACCCAGATGATTATAATTTTCATCATAAACATGCAGCTCAATCGGACTGTGAAAACTAATTTGAGTGCCGGAAAATGAACAAATATTATCTGTCTGGCTTAGGGATTCATAATCTGCAAAATTAAAATCCTGTTGCGCGTCTTTAAGAATAGAAATTATTAATTGTCTTATTCCATTAGCGCCTGGCAAATACGCGTGTTCTGTTTCATTTGAATAATAAGTGTTGGTAGCGATTAAATGCTTGGCGCTCCTGAATGGCACTGTACTGTCTCCGTTTATATATTTTAATCCATATTCATATTCTCCTGATTTTTCTTTATTCATTACAAATATCTGGCCGATTGTCGGGCTGCCGCAGCCGATAATATTAAAAGTAGGCACATTGTCTTGTTGCGGTGAATAGCTGTCAATTTCGCTATGCAAAATATTATTAACTCCTAACAAATGTTCATTCCTGCCGGTGTTTTTCATAAATTCTATTGACTGATCATAATCCAGCCTGCCTTTAATATCATTATTGTCCAGATCATGCATATCATAAACATAGTAAGCATAATCATTATCATTTTCACTAAAATAATTTTGGCTTGGTAAAAGTTGATAAACGGATGGGAAGTTTTGAGAAATTATTTTAACTCTTTCTGGATTTAAACCAAGTTCAAATCCAGGTATCCTTTTTACAAATCCTAAACTATCTCCATACATAAGTATTTTAAATGCTTTTGGCGCGCCTAAATGAGGAGTGGCAATATCTATAAATTGATTCACAGACGAGGTGCCAAAAGTATAAATATACTTTTTTGCTATTAAACCGCCCATGGAATGCGCGATAATATCAACCTTGTCTGAATCAGTGTCTGTTTTTACTTTTGTTATCAAATGTTGTAATGTTCCCGTTGAAGATATTGAACTATTGCCAGCCAAATAACCAATATCCAAACGCCAGTCATAAGGGAATACAAAAAAATTACTGTTTTCTTCATACCCACTATCTTCAAGTTCATTAATAAGACCGTTAAAAAAATCTTTGATTAATATTTGTCTAATAATATCTGTTGGTGCTATTACGCCATTTTCATCTGAAATTCCTGAATAAGGAAGTATTAATTCATTCAAATACGAATCATCTCCTGGCAATAGCATTGTGTCAATATTCGGCCATACTTCTGAAAAAACAGGATCATTATTATTTAAAACACTCCCCATTATCCCGGGCACGATAATCACCGGGTTTCTTTTTGGCTCCTGGCTTTTCCCAATCCAAGGATCAAAAAGCACATCACCTTTGATCTCATCACCCAGTCCTTGCGGATTCAATGTTTCGTGATAAGGACCGGCATCATCGCCCCACCAGTTATTAACCGCGCTAATCTGATTGTTGCCGTAATTTGCTATGCCAACATAAGTATTATCATATATTTCCGAGTCATTAATAGCTATGCTGTTATTTCCCCATTTACCTTCAACGCCGATAATATTATCAGTTATCTTCGCGCTGTTTATCTGTATTTGGCCGCCCTGGGCTGATACAGCTCCCACGTCAAATTCCATTGTCTGGGCATGAGCATAATTGGATTTTAAAAAAATACCCTCTCTCTTAGTAAGAGATATGTATTGCTTGCCGCCGTATTTAATAATGGTGTTTGCCATGTTTATTGTTCCGTCAGCCTGAGCCAAAACAGAACTCCAGTCCCCGGGCGCCGGATCACCGCTTGACCAGGACACGCTCTTACCCCCATGAGCATCATCATTAATTGAAGTAAACACAACCATATCTTCCGGCGTTCCGCTTGTTTCAATTCTGCCTTGAACAAAAATATTTTTATTAAACTTAAATTTCACAATGGTCCCGGCTTCAAGCAAAAGAGTTGCCCCGCTTCTTACAAACAAATTATCAAGCACCAGATACGGCCCGTTTTCTTTTGTCCATGCAGTATCTTCTGTAATTTCATCAAAATCAATTGTTGTGCCGGCTTTGATAAATTTTATTGCCAACAAACCAAACGAATAAGGAGAAAGGATCAAGCCGCATAAAATAATAAAAAATACAATTTTTTTAAACATATTTTTAAAAATTAATTAGCAATGGAGTATATATACTATTTATTCAAGCTTAACATAAACTATATTATGAAATCATAAAGAAAGTATAAAGTTTTGTTTTATAAAAAATTTCCCAATAAAAAACCACCTCCGATTATTATCTCAGAGGCAGCTCTTTATGCTATATGCTTACGTGCTACGTGCTTAAACTTTTATCACCACCGGCAAAACCATTGGGCGGCGCTTAGTTTTTGAGAAAAGAAACGATCCTATCTCATTCCTGATCTTGTTCTTAATATAATCATCATCAGCCGGGGTGCGTGAATCATGGTCTTTAGCTATTTTTTTGACCTTCATGCGCGTATCTTCAATCAGCTTGCGGTTTTCCTTCATATAAACAAAACCGCGGGAAATTATATCCGGATTGCCGATCGGCTCCCCGGTTCTGGAATCAATAGTGGCGATCACCACGATCATGCCGTCAGCCGACATTACCCGCCGGTCGCGAAGAACTATATTGGAAACATCGCCCACGCCCAGGCCGTCAACCATAACATAGTCGGAAGGCACTTTTTCACTTGTTAATTTCCCCACCACCTGTCTGTTGCTTTGGCTCATTTCCACAACCTGCCCGTTATCCGGTATAAAAACATTATCCTCGGGAATTCCCACCTGTATTGCCAGATCGGCATGGGCCTGCAGCATATAATGATTTCCCTCTATTGGCATAAAAAATTTCGGCTTAAGCAAGCGCATCATCAGCTTTAGGTCTTCTTGTTTGGCATGGCCGCCGGCGTGCACGTCCATCATTTGGTAATGTATTACCCGCGCCCCTTGCCGGACCACCATATCTTTCAAGCTCTGGATGGTGCGCTCGTTTCCGGGAATAACAGATGAAGAAAAAATAACCGTATCACCCTTTTTTAGCTGGACTGTTTTATGCTCGCGATTCACCACTCGTTTAAGAAAAGCATTGCTTTCGCCCTGAGCGCCGGTACCGAGAATAATTATTTTTTTGTCCGGCAAACGCCGGATGTCCGCGTCGCGAATCAATAGCCCGGGATGGAACTTAAGATAGCCGATCTGGTGGGCGATCTCCACGTTATTATTCATGCTTCTGCCCTGAAGATATATTTTCCGGCCGTGTTTTTTGGCTAAATCAAAAATTTTCTGAATACGGCTTAACTGGGACGCGAAAGTGCCGATTATTATACGCCCGTAGATCTTGTCAAATATCTTATCCATCTCATCGCCAATTGCCGATTCGGAAACCTGATAACCGGGATGGGTAGAATCGGTTGAGTCAGACATCATAAGCAATATACCCTCGCCGCCCAATTGGGCAATACGGTTCAAGTCAGCCGGCTTATCATTGACCGGAGAATAATCAATCTTAAAATCTCCGGTATGAATAACAGTTCCCAAAGGAGTCCTGATAACAACGGCGAATGAATCCGGAATTGAATGATTAACCCGCAGGAATTCAACCTTAAAGTGTTGGCCCAGGCTTAAGTTGCTATTCTCATCAATCTCCGAGATATTCAGCTTCGGGCATTGCCGATGCTCTTCGCAGCGCTTACGGACAAGTCCGGCAGTCAGTTTGCCGGTAAACATCGGCGGATTGCCGATCCGGCCGATAATATGGGGGATCGCGCCGATATGATCCATGTGGCCATGGGTAATTATCACGCCTTTAATACGGTCGGCTTTGTTTTCCAAATAAGATATATTGGGTATGATATAGTCAATCCCGGGCATATCTTCTTCCGGAAACTGAAGCCCCATATCAATAATAATAATTTCCTTGTCATATTCAATAACAGTCATGTTGCGTCCGACCTCTTCCAGGCCGCCCAGCACGATCACGCGCAGTTTGCCCTGCTCCAAAACGACTTTATTTTGCGCCGGCCGGCTTTGACGGACATAACGAGGCGCCCTTCTGCTTTGATTAATTCTTGATGTTTGATTTTTAGGTTTATATTTTGTAATCATTTTTTTTAGTAAAGAATAAATAGAAAACAGAAAATAGAAAATTTGCTGTCTGTCTATTTAATATTATTTAATTATAAGAGTTTTGTCTTGTGCCGATGGTGGGACTCGAACCCACACGGGCCGAAGCCCACAGCGACCTGAACGCTGCGTGTATACCAGTTTCACCACATCGGCTAATTAAGATGTTAAAAGTTAATTGTTAATTGTTAAGAGTTAAAAGTTAATTGTTAAGAGTTAAGAGTTACTGGTTGTCTTTCGGCCAAATTAATTTTTTGCCGGTTTTTATATACCACTCATTAATATTGGCAAACCGGTCCTTGGGAAAAAGAATGTTAGTAACATTAAAGCCTTTTATATCCTTGGTTTGGACGTAAGTATAGATAGGCGAGTACATAAATATTGCCGGCACTTCTTCGGCGATAATATTCTGAAATGTGAAATATTTTTCTTGTCTTACTGCCTGATCAGAACTGAGCCTGGCATCTTCTAATAACTGATCAGCTTCTTTGTTGACAAAATTGGCGATATTAAATCCGTTTTCTCCGGTTTGCGATGAATGCCAAAAGGCATAAGGATCAGGGTCAGCCCCGACTATCTGGCCATAAAACAAGGCGTCAAATTCTCTGGTTCTTATAACTTCGTTTTGGATTCTGGCTAATGGCAAAATATCCACATTGGTCTTAACGCCAATTTCTTCCCAATATTTTTTTATTGCTTCCAAAACGGCCCTGTTTTCGTTGCGCTCCACGGTTTTGAGCGATATGATCAAATAATTATCGTCTTTTTTTCGCCATTCGCCTTCACCCATATTGAGGATCATCCCGGCTTTGGCCTTAATGTCTTCATCTTCCGAATTAATATCCTCCTCGGCCAAGCTAATATCATCAGCGCTTATATTGCTTTTTTTCCAGTCAATACTGTCTAATAATTCCTCGGCCTTGGCTTTATTATGATCATACTTCTTGATTTCCGGATTATAGGCAAAACTATTAGCCAATATCGGGCTGTCCACGACATAAGCATCGCCGGACAAAGTGTTGTTTATAATATCATTCCTGTCCAGCGCGTAAATCAAGGCATGGCGGACCGCTTTGTCAGCCAGAACTTTATTATGCTCCTGGTTGAAAAATACAACAGTCAATTGCGGCAAGTACAATTTATGAAAACAATAAGCTTTGGGCGTTAACAGATCTGTTTTATAATTCTGCGGCAGATAACTAAGGCCGTCAATTGAATTATCATTCATCGCCGCTACAGCTTCCACAAAATCCGGATAAAACAAAAATTTCAGATCAATTAATGCCGGGGTATTATAATAATTCGGGTTTGCCTTAAGGCTGTATTCTATAATATTCCCGTTTTTGTCTTTAATTAATTCATCAAATTGATAAAGGCCGGAGCCAACCGGCTTCAAATTCAACTCGGCCAGAGAAGCGGTTTCAGGCGGAATCTGAGCCCACAAATCAGCCGGTAATATTCCAAAAGTCAACAATTCTAAAAAGGCCGCGTAAGGATCAGCCAAAATAAATTTAAAACTGTGATCACCCAGCCTTTCGGCCTCTACGCCGGCAAAACTTTGCCTAAGAGGAGATTTATACTGGCTGTTCTTGATTGCCGCGAAAGTAAACAGGACATCGTCTGCTGTTAATAAAGTATTACCCCGCCATTTAACGTCAGCGCGGATATTGAATGTGTATTCTTTATTATCTTCGCTGATCAAGTACTCGCTGATTAAATCATTAATAAGCTCGCCATTGGACCCGCGCTTGAACAACGAGGAATAAACCAGCTGGCTTAAATCATTATCCACGTCGCTAACCGTAGAATACAATGGATTAATATATTTTGGAGAACCGATCAAGCCTTCGCTATAGACTCCCCCGGCTATTGGCACGACTTGCAAATTATTAAAATAAAAATAAACCGCTAAAAATATTATTGATAAAAATATTGTCGCGCAGCTCGCGCGAATCGCCAATAGTTCCTTGGGGCTTAAATATTTCTTAATATGTTTTAACTGGCGGAAGCCGGGAATTCGCTTTTTTGACAAATTATAAACCAACCGGCGATCCATGTCCAATTGTTTTTGCCTGTTTTTTTTACTTTTTTGCCCGGCCCCGGCTCTGGACAAAAAAATTTGAACCAATAAACCTTTAATTCTTCGCCCTTGCCGCAACGCGGAGCTAACTATTTTATTGGCAGCTGATTTTAATGAGTTCACAGTTTGTATTACTAATAAAAATTTGCTACAAAATGATGTTGGCTAAAGAGATTGCGAAAAAAAGCACTGCCAACACAATGGTAGCATAAAACAACTTCTTTTCCAGGCCGCGCTTAGAGGCATAAACATTACCTTCGCCGCCGCCGCCAAATAAACCTGACACGCCGCCTCCCCGATTCTGTGCCAATATCGCGATCATTAATGAGATAGCGATAATAACTTGAACAATATTTAAGAGTTCCATGGTTATATATTATTTGCTTACTTCTTTGACAATTTTGTCCAGCACCTTTTTGTTGTTTACGGCCAAATCCGCTAAAACTTTCCGGTCCAGATCTACTTTGTTTATCTTTAGTAAATTAATAAAGCGGGAATAGCTAATACCTCGCTCACGCGCGAAAGCGCCAATCTTGATCTGCCACAAAGCGCGGGAAGTGCGTTTCTTTTTTTTGCGGTCAACATAGGCGTGCTGTCCGGCCTTAACTCTGGCTTCTTTGGCTTGCTTTATTAAATTTTTCCGACCCCATTTATAGCCCTTAACTTGCTTTAATAACCTTTTTCTCTTGGCTACATGGGTTGTTCCTCTTTTTACTCTAGACATATTTTACAGACGACAGTAAACAGACGACAGACGACAGAAATTATTCCTGCTGTCTGTTATCTGCTGTCTGTTGTCTAATTATACGGCATTAATGTTTTAATGGTTTTTTTAAGGCTTTTATCAGTATCAATATCACGCCTTTTTTTGCGCTTAATATTGCCGGTTTCCCGGGCATTAAAATGGTCTTGTCCGGCCTTTCTTTGCTTAATTTTTCCTGTTTTGGTAATAGTATAGCGTTTGGCCGTTGCTTTATGGGTTTTAATTTTTGGCATATATTAGCGAATTAATATTATTTAAAATAAAAAACAGGCATTAGCCTGATAACTGGCATTACTTTGCTTTGTTTATCAGTACCATTGTAAAACGTCCGCCCTGTCTTGTCAAGTCCTGTTCGCGAAATATGTTTAAATCCTCAATTTGCTCTAATTCAGCGACAAATTTATTAATAGTCTCCATTGCCTTTTCCGGATGAGCCCTTTCCCGGCCTTTAAGCACTAAATCTATCTTTAGTTTGTGGCCTTTTTGAAAAAATTTTTTAGCTTGTTCAAGACGAAAAACAAAATCATGCTTGCTGATCCTGACTGACAAACGAATACCTTTGGTGTCTATCTTTCTTTGCTGCACTTTCTGCTTATGGGCTTTCTTTTCCTGATCATATTTAAATTGCCCATAATCCATGACTTTCGCTACCGGCGGCTTGGCCATTGGGTTAACCTCTACCAGATCCAGGCCGGCTTCCCGCGCCCGCCTTAAAGCCTCATGCGTTCCCATATTACCGTGTTTAACTCCGTTTTCATCAATAAAAAAAACTTCAGGAACCCTGATCTGCTTATTAACCCAGAATTTTTTTTCAATTTTTGGCTTTGCCTTACGCCAGGTTCTTCTCATACAACTATTAACTATTAACACTTAACCATTAACATCTAATAACAATAGTTAAAAGTTAATTGTTAATTGTTAATTTGTTAAATTCTGAGCGGGTAAGGGGAATCGAACCCCTCTATCCACCTTGGCAAGGTGATGTAATAGCCACTATACCATACCCGCCGATTTAAAAAAATAAAAAGCTACATTTTGGTAGCTGAATACTGAAGTTATTATAGGGTAAAACTTAAGTTTTGGCAATAGCAGAGCAATATAACAGCAGCAAGCTAAGTTGATTTAAGAATATCTTTAATATTAGCAATTGCGGTGCAAATTATTGAGTCGCCGGCGCCGTAATAAACACGGAGAATATCTTTTTTTAATATTGCCCCATTGCAGAAAATTACTTGGGGTAAATATTCTTTATTTTGAGTGATGTCAATTTGCCCGTTAAGCTCATAATTTTCTTTAGGCTCAAAAATCGGCAATTTAGAGCGCTTAAGTATTTTTAAAGGATTATGCAAGTCTAAAAGCAAATAGCCTAAGCGGTAAGTTACGCTTTCATCCACTCCGTGGTACAAGACAAGCCAGCCTTGCCTGGTTCTGATTGGCGGAGGTCCCATTTCCACATGCACTGAATCAAAGCAGCCACGCCGAGGCATAATGAATGGTTTATATTCAGGTACCCATTTTTTGCCGGCACGGCTGGTGGCGCACCAAACGAAACGGTCACCAAAAAACAGCCAATATTTTCCGTTTAGTCTTTCCGAAAAAATCGCGCCGGCTTTAAGCCAATGATGCTTAGCTTCATGGTTCGCCTGAGCCGGGTCCCAAGGCAAAAAGAATTCCCCGGCCCGCTCACTATCCCAATTTGGAAAGATTTCATTATGTCGTTTCCAAATTTTAAGGTTAGAACTGGTCATCAGGCAAAGCCGGGCAGTCGCACCGTCGTATGCCGCGTAAGTTAAGAAAAATTTATTACCCACCCTGCTTATTCGCGGATCTTCTAAGCCGCGTGATTCAATGTTGAGCCCGGGTTTAAGAAGCGGCGTTTTATTTCTAGTAAAATTTTCACTATCAGACGAAACAGCATAGCCGATACTGGAAATTCCGGATTTACCGACTGCTCGATAAAACAAGTGATATTTATTTTGATAATAAATTGCTCCCGGATTATACACCTTTAAATTTTCCCATCTATTTTTAGTGGGTTCAAGAATCGGGTTTTGCCTGGAGCGAGTGAATATTTGTTTATCCATATTACTTTAATTATAGCAAAAAAACATAAAATTTTAAAATACCTTAAATGGCCTTGACATAGCAGGGCGAGCCTGTACGTGTCTGTATATTTTTTATTCATAAAGAAAGGCGAACAGTGTAAAACCATCCGCCTTTTAAAAATATAATTAGTAAGACGCTAGACCAAATAAATCTAATTTAGCCCAAAAGCGCTGCCCTAAATTCAGCCCAAATGGACATCCTTAAATCCTTTACATCCACCCCTTTTTTATGGGCCTTTTCAAGAATAGAACTCCTTAATTTTTTTTCTTGTCCATTAAGGCCAAATTGCTTGCCTGATTTGCAAATCTCCGAAATTTGATTTGGAGAAAGAGAATAAGTTTCATCCATTGCCTCTTCAATAACGCACCAGCTAGAATCCCCATAATCCCGGATCATCTGCACAATTTCATCCGAATTTAATTTTTTTGTTTTAAGGACAAGAACTGCGACTTGCCATCTATGATCTTTTAAGAGATCCAGAATTAAAAACATGCCGGGAACACTTATGTTTCGTTTAATGGCCGCTCGAGCAGCAACTATTCCTGAATAATCCTCAAAAAACAATTCTTTAATTGCCTCAATAATATCAGACTCTTCTAAACTTTCGTCTTCTATCATTGCCAATACAGTCTTAGAGCATAAAGAATGATACTCTGGCCCCAGATCTTTTTTTGTCATTTTTAAAATCTCAAACTTTTGTTTTTTATTAAGCTTTCCTGATCTGATAGCCGTCGGAGCTATCGTGTAATAGCCATTAATAAGTTTGAAAAAGTTAAAAATTTGTGCAGCATCGCAACCAAGCTCAATCGCGCGTTTTGCAGGATGCCAGCGATAGCCAAGCTCAATTGCCTTTATTACCTGCAGCTGTTCCTCGGGTTTTAAACCATATTCAATCGCAACAACGCCAACTTCATAGTCCGGTATTATCTGGACTGCTCTAACCACGTCATCTTGCTCCAGCTTTCTTGCCTTAATAGCTAAAATGGCAAGATTCTTATTCTTATTTTCTTTTAATTTTTTCAGAATTTCTTTTGAGACAAGAGTGCTTGTCTCAAAAAACGGTAAAAATACATCAAATTCGGTTTTTATTGTACTGTCTGGCATAATAACCTCCTTTTTGGGTAATTTTTTCTGTTTTATATCTATAGAATAATTAATATCATTTCTCTTGCAACAACTCTTGTAATTATTTCGTATTTTATTGCTTGCCACCATGAGGATTAAATTTTAAAAGAACTTTATGGCAATATGTAAATATTGCATATTTTTAGTATTATGTCAACGCACCCCCACTAAAAAAATAGCAACTTCGTAACATGCCGACACTTAAAAAGGCTCTGAGATCCTTGATAGGTTCTTAGAGCCTTTTATTTGAATTTTTTTTGTTTACTGTCTTATCTTCGCGGGCCGCTGTTGTTAAATGGCCGTCGCGGCGGCCTGCTGTCGTTAAAACGGCTGCGGCCGGCGCCAAAACCACCACCGGTGTCTTTGCCTTTTTCATTGGCCCAAAGGGCTTCGTTTTCTTTAAGGCCCTTCATGGTCAGATTAACCCTGTTTTGATCGTCAATCTCTTTAACGCGGACCATAACCTTGTCTCCGATCTCAAGAAAATCAGCCGGCTTGCTGACACGATAAGGCGCCAGTTCGCTTACATGCGCCATGCCGTCGCGTCCCGGAAGCACTTCAATAAAAGCGCCGATATCCAGCATGCGGACAACCGTGCCGCTAAAGATCTCACCGGCAACGATCTCGCGGGTCAGATCCTTGATCCACTTAACAGCCTTGTCCATGCCCTCCGGAGTAACGCTGGTTACAAAAACCGAACCATCATCTTCAATATCAATTTCCACTTCACATTCTTCTATTATTTTATTAATAACCTTGCCGCCCTGGCCGATAACATCGCGGATTTTTTCCGGATCAATCTTAAAGGTCTGGACCCGCGGAGCGTATTTAGAAAGTTCCGCGCGCGGCGCCGGAATTGCCTTGGCAATCACGTCTAATATCTCAAGCCGGCCGTCATAACCCTGCTTTAGAGCCTGGTTGATAATTTCCGAAGTGATGCCGTTGGTTTTAGTATCCATCTGAATAGCGGTAATGCCCTCCTTAGTGCCGGTAACCTTAAAATCCATGCCACCCTTACCATCCTCCAGATCCTGAATATCGGTTAGCACTTGCCATTGGCTCATGTCTTCATTTGAAGCCAGGCCGATAGCTACGCCGGCCACCGGTTTTTTGATCGGCACGCCTGCATCCATCAAGGCCAAAGTAGAGGCGCAGGCGGATCCCATGGAAGATGAGCCGTTTGATCCAAGCGTCTCCGATACCACACGGATAGTATATGGAAATTCTTCTTTGTCCGGGATCATCGGCTCCAAAGCCTTTTCCGCCAAAGCGCCATGGCCGATATCGCGCCGGCCCGGACCGCGCATAAAGCGGGCCTCGCCCACTGAAAAAGGCGCGAAATTATAGTGGTGCATAAAACGCTTTTCTCCCGTGCCTTCAATACCTTCAAGTATTTGGGCCAAACCGGGCGCGCCCAGAGTAATGATTGAGAGAACCTGGGTTTCGCCTCGGGAAAAAAGCCCGGCGCCGTGGTTGCGCGGCAGCATTTCCACGTCAGCAAACAACGGCCGAATTTCATTAAGTTTTCTGCCATCCACCCGGCGCTTATTTTCCAATATCTCTTTGGTAACTTCGGCATCCACGGCCGGTTCCACGGTCTTGCTGATTGCCAATTTTCGGCTATCTTTGCCTATATTTTGTTCAAACAAATATTTATCCAGGCTGTTTTTAATGGCTATTATCGCCAGTTTGCGCTCGCCTTTGGTGTAATATGAGTTATCAAAAAGGATTTTATTAACATTTTCTTTTAACCAGGCCTTGGCTGTTTCCAACAGCTGATCTTTTTCCGCCAAAGCGGCCTGTTCGTCGGACGAAATAATTTTTTCTTCCTTAATTGTTTCTTTAGGGCCGATTTCAGCGCGCATTTCTTCAATCAAATTAATGCCTGGCTGCAGCTCTTTTTGGCCGGCCACAATCGCTTCATACATATCAGCTTCTTTAACCTCGCTGCCGCTAGCCTCGATCATAATGGCCTTATGTTTGGTGCCGGCAACGATCAAATCCAGGTCGCTATTTTTTCTTTGCTCATAGGTTGGGTTAAAAACGAATTTACCCTCAACCCTGCCGACACGAATGCCGTTGATCGGGCCGTCCCAGTTAACGCCGGAAATCGCCAAAGCGGCCGACGCCGCTACCATGGCCACGATATCATGATCATTTTCCTGGTCCGCGGACAATATCGTTAATATCACCTGGACGTCTTTTCGCGAATCACCGGAAAAAAGCGGCCGGATAGAGCGGTCAATCATGCGGCCGGAAAGAATAGCTTCGTCAGTCGGCCGGCCTTCGCGCTTGATCCAGCGCGAGCCTTTGATTATGCCGGCCGCGTACAAGCGTTCTTCAAAATCAACCATCAGCGGAAAATAATCAATTCCTTCCCGATCTTCTTTAGACTCTACTACAGTAGCCAAAACAACAGTATCGCCGTATTGCACGGTTACCGCCGCGTTAGCCTGCATGGCCAAAAGGCCGGTTTTGATCGTGAGTTCGCGGCCAAGCCACTCGCACGAAAAAACTTTTTCACTATTTTTCATAGTTTTTTTGTCTTGGCCGCCGGATTGAAGACCTTGAGAAAACAACTCATAAGATCTATTTATCCGCCGGCCAATAATTTATTAATTTAATGTTTGTTAATTTTATTTACTCACCTTACGCGCTAAATATTTTTACCTTAGAAAAAGTTATAA
>JAGLPO010000003.1 GCA_023137275.1 Candidatus Parcubacteria bacterium
ATAACTTTTTTTACGTGATAAGTGCGTAAGGTGAGTTAACAAAACCGCTGGCGCAGAGCTTCATAAGTCAAAATCGCGGCGCTGACAGACGCGTTAAGCGAATCGATTTTGCCAAGCATGGGCAGTTTTATTTGCTTGTCCGCGTTGTCCAGCCAAAACCCGGAAAGGCCGTCATGCTCAGTACCCACGACTATAGCCAAAGCTCCGGCCATGTCCTGGTCAAAATAAATATCCTTGGCGCTTGGCGTAGCGGCCAATATTTTAATTTCGTTATCTTTAAGCCAGCTTAAGGCCTCGCTGTTTGAGGCAATTGCCACCGGAACAGTAAAAAGCGTTCCCAAACTGGACCGGATCACGTTTGGATTATAAATATCAGTTTTCGCGTCGCACACAATAACCGCGTCCGCCTGGGCGGCGTCAGCGGTCCGAAGGATCGCGCCCAGATTGCCCGGCTTTTCAACTGACTCAAGCACTATAATTAAGGCCGGCTTGTCTTTGGTTAATTTTATTTCGGCTAAATAATTTTCTCCACGGCTGATAACGGCTAAAAATCCATCCGGATTATCACGGTAAGAAATTTTATCAAACACGTCCGGACTAACCAAAAACATTTCTTTTGCCAATAAAGTGTCTGGTGAATATTTTCCCCTGGCATATTCATCACAATAAAAAAGCCTAAGCGCCGCCAGCCCATTGTCCTGCGCCAGCTTAATCTCTTTATAACCTTCAACTAAAATTTCTCCTTGCTTTCTTCTTTCGCTGGCTTTGCGCAGCTTAACTGTTTCTTTAATCAATGGATTTTGTAAACTATTTATTGTTTTCATTTATATGCAGGCTCTACACGCTTAATTTATTATCTACATTTATTGCTTTTTAACTCCTTAATATTTATACCCATACTAAAGAAAACAGACAGCAGACAGCAGTTGCTAATAATTTTTTAATAAAATTTTCGTTCTGTCGTCTGTTGTCTGTTGTCTAAAATATACTACCCGAACATTATCCAGCCTGGTTTAAACAAAAGCAGTAGGCCGATAACGATCATAATTATTCCTCCTACCCAGCCGGACCACTTGGTATAGCGCGAGCTGATCGCCTTTATCCTAAGCGTGGTCATGGCCACAACAAAAATGAACAAGTCATCAAGCATAAAAATTAAAATATAAAAAAGAAGGTAGGCGTAATACTGCCATACTGGTAAATCAGCCAAAGACAACACGCTGGTATATACGGCTGGCAATCCGGCGGAACAAACCAGCTCCACTAAATTTACGGCCGCGGCCAATACTATGATCCCGCCAATCGCTATCCAAAAATTCTTTTCCACCACCAAGGCTCTGAGGCGGTAAAAAACTTGCTTGCGCTTTTCGCTTTTTGTCACCTTGCAGCCCTCGCGACTGTCCCAGGCCTCTTTTAAATGCCAAAATCCGCTGGCCAGCGCCACCAAGGCAATACTTATCCTAATCCAAAAAACAAAGCCCAGAAATAAAAACAAATTCAGCCAGGCTGACAAAAACAAAAAGTAAACCGCTCCCGATGCCAGGATAAAAACCGTGCCCAATGCCCACATCCTACGGCGATTTTCTATGCCAAGAAGCAGGCTAATCAGAAACATAAGCACCCACATCGCGCAAGGGTTAAAACCGTCGGCCGCGGCCAAAAGAAAGGTCAGGATAGGCAATGATACTTTTTTAACATCAATTTCGCCAAAAAACGGCACACCGATAATATCCGGTGAATTGTTGGCATTTTGCGATTGATCAGCCGAACAGCCGCAATTATGGATACATTCGCTATCATTTAAATCACAACTATGAACACATTCTCCCGGGATTGTCTTAACGCCGATTATTGAGCCGACTATATTTGAACAGCCGTCTCTCTCATATTGGGCAATCAAATCCTTAATTTGTTTACCCGTGATTTTGTCGTTATAATAACCAATTATTGCCTGATCGCTAATAAAAAGTATCGGCACCCCGGCCACATTAATGCCCAACTCTTGCCCAACACTAGCAAGCAATTTGGCATTGTCCCGATTCTGCCAGGTTTCAAAGTAGTGAATATTAATATTATCTTTTTCTTTTTTTAATCGTTCTAAAAACTTTTCTTCCTTTTCACAATGCGGACAGCCATCGCCATAGAAAAAATACAGATCAATGTCATCACCTGCCTGGCTGATATTAACATTAATAATAAGGAAAAAGGTAAAAATTAAAACAATAAATATTTTTTTCATAGTAGATTTCTAATTTATCTTTCTTATGTAAATCAGCTAACATTAAACTTGCCCGCAACGCTCTCGCTTGCGAGGCTGGCAAGGGAATTAAAGGGGTGCCTGTCCGCCTTGGGCGGGAATGCCCTTTGCTCAAAATTCCTTATTAAACATTCAATATAATTTTTTTCAATAATTTTATCTCTCTTTATATTATTTTAAGAAAACAACTATTTTTCTTTCAAAGATTGTCCAATTAAAGCAGTACTATTTACCCAACCATAGTCAATATTTCCAGTTGAATGATTAACAAAGCTAACATTATACCATGAGGTGTTATTTTTTTGAGCGATGGAAATAATTTTAATTGCACTACCAGCACTAAGTTTTTTCATTTTACCGAGAGCAACAATGGGATCAGTTGGATTTAATTCTGGCATAAGCGGTGTTTCCTTAGATAATTCATATGTTTTCCCAATCTGCAAATCGCTAGGATCAATAAAGGAAGTAGGCAAATCTGTTGTGACGGTAATTTTTTCTCGTTTACCCCATTCTTGTGATCCTTCTTTAATATATGCTGAATCCTTTTTATCTTTATAATATGACTGTGCTATTCCTTCCTCGCTAAGTTCCCAAAAAATATCAGATTTTTCTGCATCATCAGTACTAAAAGTAATGGAAAAAATTTTATCATCTTCTAAAAATATATACTTCCCTGCAACAGTCTCGTATTCATCAAATACAAATGATCTTCTATCTAATTTGCCATTTGAGTAAAATGTAAATTTAGTATAATCTATAATAATTTCATCTTTATATGATACAATGTACCAATTACCAACAATGTCTTGGGCGATTGGCATAAATTGTTCTTTCGCACTTAACGGCGGAAGATTGGAAGACTGTAAAGGTAAATCACTTTCCTTATTTATTTGATTAGAATAATTTGTTTCGTCTGAATATTTTGAGGATTGTCTTTGCGTTATTTGATATACAAAAAATATAATAATAACAACAAAAATCGTCATAATTAAAAAAATTTTAAATTGTTTTTTCATGGATTTTGTTAATTATTTTTTTATTATAAAATTAAACTTTTAAAAAAATTGCTAAGTAAAAAATAACAATATTAGTTTTCATCAAATTGTATATCTGTGGTTTTACCATCTTTATTTTTCGTAAATTTAACATTCCGGATATTATTTATAGCTCTTCCGCTTCCTATTTCGTACCCTATTTTAAAAGTTTCATCAATCAACTTTTGGCTCCCTTTAACTTTATCGTCATCAGATTTATCTGATTTTATTATTTTTTCAATATTATTTTTAAATATCTCTACAATCATTTTGCCAAGTGATATTTTAAAGTTGCGGACATTAGGATCTTTTATAAGCACAGGAATTAATGTTAGTACAGCAAATATGGCTATATAATATACTTCCCCCAATAAATATGCTTTTTGAAGACCAAAACAAATAATAGAAATAAAAAATACTAAAAAAATAATTTGAATTATTTTGTCTAATTTATCCATAAATTTATTATTTAAATAATTTGAATTTTTAAAAAATTTTTCGTAGTAATTTTGCCATACTTCGGTTAATGATATCTTGCACCTGAATTATACCATAATATTCTGTTCTGTTATTTATATTTTTATCCTGAAATTAAATAAAATCGTTTTCGCAGTCGCGTAGTTTTGACTGCCATCTACTTTGAGCCGGCGGCTGGTGAGAAAATGTGATAATTATTTTTTTATAGACCTCACATAATCATCAACAGCTTTTTTTGAAGAATACCAATTCCTTCCTTTTTTAACCGCTTCCAATCTATTGCTAATTGCTAATTTTTTTAAATAAGCCGGAGAATAATCGCAATGTTTTGACAACTTTGCAAAAGATAATAATTTATCTTCTTCTTTTCCGGACGGACTCAACACTTCCAGGTAAGCATTTAAACTCCTTATTACACTTTGCGCCAAAAATTCGCATAAATTTTTGTAATCACCTTTATCCGCCTCAGATAAAACCCTGTAATATCTTTTTCTATCATTTTTTAAAATTATTGCCATCGGATATCCCGCGTTCATTATTAAAATATTCATTATTATTCTTGAAGCCCTGCCGTTTCCATCCCAAAACGGATGTATGGCAACTAACTTATGATGGAGTATGGCTGATAATTCAACCGCATGATAATTATTGGTTTCTTTTTTTATCCATTTTATTAATTTTTCCATTTCCCTTGGCACTTCAAATCCGGAAGGCGGCTTATGGTCGCTTCCTGATATAAATACATCGCCGCTTCTATATATTCCCGCGATTTTACTATCCGCTTCTTTAACCGCTAAAGAGTGAATTTGTTTTATTAAATATTCTGAGATAGTATTTTTTTTATTAGCATCAATTAATTCATATAAAAAATCCAGCGCTTCTTTATGATTTTTTGCCTCCAAATGTTCTTTCAATGATTTCCCTTTAATCGTTAGCCCCTCGCTTATTACCCAAAAAGTTTCTTTTTTAGTTAATGTGTTTCCTTCAATGGCGTTAGAATTATAAGTCATCTCAATTTGAAAATTTTCCCTTATTTTATTTAAGAGTGTTTTATTGATGGGTCGCAGTTTATTTAGCAAATCCAACTTTTCTTTTAATAAATTTTTAGTTTTTTGTGATAAATACATAGATTTCATATAGGTACGATAAGTATACTATTACTATATCGTACCTTTGAGATTTTGTCAATATTTTAAATCGATAATGAACGATCCCGCAGCAAGCTGACGGGGTATCCAAAGGAATGTTAACTATTTGAGGCACTAAAGATTTCTCAAACTCTTCCTACAAGGAAACCTCGAAGCAAACTTACGAGGAATAATTCGATTCAAAAAAAATAAAGAATAAAGACGAAATAAAAACCCTTCCGCTATTAACGGAAGGGCTTTTTTTGCAAAAGAAGGGGCCTGTCTGGCACTTCTTTACCATAACAGGCAAGAGAGCCAAAACAGATTATATTCAAAAAAATTGAATCTATATTGTTGAATTACTCTTTATTATCTTGATTATTTTGCTCCTGTTTTTCTTTGATCAGTTCCCGATTCACCCAAAATATCCAAATAATTATTGCTATTAAAAATAAAATAAATATTGCCAAATTCCAATGCAAGCGGCCTTGCCTTTCTTCATCCTCGTTAATTAATCCGCTCTGCCCCTCAACTACCTCCTCCTGCTCGCTTAATATTTCGTCCAATTCAGAAATTATTACCTCGCTGTCTTCCGGATGATTGTTAATAATGCTATCTTTGGAAGCGCTGTCTTCAATAACACTGTCTGCGAGTATTTTAGCCTTGGCCAACGCTTCCAGGTCGGCTATATCTCCGGCAGTAACTTTAAGCTCGTCTTTTTTCTTAAGCAATTCTTCAAGCGCGTTGATCTGAACATCGGAAAGCGAAACACTCGGATCATACTTGAAAATTTGCGCTAAAATTATCAAATCCTTAAATTCAGTTCCAAAAATGCCTTCACTTGATAATACCGCGATCTCTTCTTCAACCGCCACCTGGCTAATGATCGGTTCGCCCACGAAATAATTAATTGAATTTGACCAGGCGCTTATTTTGCCCCGCGAATCAGTGGCCGTAACGTAAATTTGATGCTGTCCGCGGCTTAAAGGTAAAAACGGCTTATAGGCAAAATTGGCCGTGCCGCTAGCGTGTGTATCCGGTATAAACTGTCCGTCCAGATTATTGTCTATAAAAACTTTTATTAAAGAATCATTTTTTGTTAAACCGACTATGAACGGCTGTGAACGGGTTGAACTGCTGTTCACTACCGGTGCCAGCAAGGTCGGCGCCGGCATCGGCGCCTCAATATTAAACTCCAAAACATTTGATAACTTGCTTTTTCGCCCATCCCGGCTTGTAGCCACTGCCCGGGCTTGATGTTTGCCAACGCTTAAATTAAGAAACGGATCATAAGCAAAATTAGCCGTGCCAGACTCATTATTAATAACACCGGTGTTACCGTTGATCACTCCGTCAATAAATATATGAACAGTGGTTTGGCTTTCACTAAGACCGGTTATCAGCGGTTTTACTTTGCCGGTTACGGTATTTCTGTTTGGCGCTAATAGAATCGGCGCCGCTAACTCAACAACAGAGTCAACAGCTATAACTACTGGCACTGGAACAGGCGCCGCGCTAAGACTGTTTATCGGAAAAATAAAATTTACCAATAGCGCCAGTATCCAAATTGAATTTTTATTTTTTGCCATATTTAGGCCTTTTCCCGTTTCCTCCTCAAACAGTATTTATTTATTTTTTATTTATTTCAGGCTTAAGTTTAGCCTGTTTGATCGCATTCGGGGCGGGGGCGCAGTCTTAGAGTGATCCGAAACCGCCCCCCAAATATACCCCCAACGCAAATAAAAAATGTGAAAAAGAAATGCCGTCAAATTAACGGCTTCTTAACCATAACTAATTGCCAGCACAGCGTCAAGTATATAAACTCTTAACTTTCTGGGTATAAACGCGTGTTTTTATGTGGACAAAATTGTGAACAATTTAGGTACAACTGGCCATAATTTTCCTTAAAAGGCCAAATATTTACAAATTTAGAACTTTAAATAATATCTTTAAAATGTTTAATCTTAGCAATTTTTGTCAAAGGATTAATAGTAATGGCAATAAGATCAAGCCGCGCCAAATCAGCATTAATTTCTTTCCAATATATGTAGCTGCTAACAGCTCTTTTCAAACGTTTTAATTTAAACATTGACAAAGCTTCTTCAGCTAAATAAAGATCAGTGCTAAGCCGGGTTTTTACTTCTACAAATACGATAAATCCGTTAATACTAGCGATAATATCTAATTCTTTATGGCTGATTTGTTTATTTAGGGCAAGTATTTCATAACCTTTTTTTATTAGATATTTTTTAGCTAATTTTTCACCAAAATTACCTATTTTTTGTTGGTGATACATAAAATAAAAAACCTTAAAAAAGGTTTTATTTTTATAACTCACCTTACGCACTAAACACTTTTACCTTAAAAAAAGTTATAATTAATGTAATTTAAGCAAAAATGCTAAGATAAAACTTGTTCTTATCCTCGTTTTTGTTTAAATTACATTAATTATAACTTTTTTCACGTGATAAGCGCGTAACATGTGAATTTATAAAATAACATTATTTAATAACTTGTCGCTCAAAGCTAACATGGTGAAATTAAGGGATATATTTCTGATAATCTTGTTCTTTGGCCTTGTCCTGCTTTATTTTAGGAATTTTCAACATTGCGTTAATAATAAAGCCAAGCCAAGCCAAAATACCAATAACCCAAACCAATAACCAGATCCGCATTGCTAAAAATGGTAGTTGCTCAAAAATAAAAAAAATTAAGAATAAACCGATTATTGTATTTGCCAAACATAAGTTATTTAAGCGATCAAAAATTTTTTTATAAAAACCAAACTGTTTTTGTTTTTTAAAAAAATAAAAAGCAAACGTCAAAGCCGCTAAAACAACAATAAAAACAAGCATTGCGCGAAAAGCACCTGTTTCTAAGGCGCCAGGCCGCATATTGATCCAAAATTTTAAACTCATTAATTCATTCATCTTTTATACTTTAATCTATATCTTCTCAAAAATCAAGCCATAATGATATTGGCCGACAAAAAATTCTTCCTTAAATTCAAGGCCCAGCTTAGGAGCGCTTTTTTTAAGCCGGTCGCAATTTACCCGTTCATCAACCGGCGGGCCAAAAGGCAAGTTGACGTTTTTCCATTCAACTATTATTAAAAGACCGCTCTTTTTCATCATTCTAACGGTTTCACGAATTATTTCCACCCGCTTATGGGACTGATGCAAAGTATTAATGAGTAAGGCAATATCAACGCTGCCTGATTCAATTTTGGTGGCATTAAATACTTCTATATTGCTCCAAACCGTTTCTATGTTGTCGGCCGCCTCTTGCTTCTTGCGCTTGTTTATTGTTTCCAAAACCGGCCGCATAATGTCAACCGCGTAAACCCGGCCTCCTTTTCCCACTATATCGCTGGCTGGATAAACAAAGTGCCCGGTAGAACCGCAACCCAAATCAGCCACTACCATGCCCTGTTTTAAGCCGGCTTTGGTTAAAATAACATTTACGTCCAAAAGAGAATTACCTCCGGTTATTTGCGCCATAAATAAATCACTCACCTTACGCACTAAATATTTTTACCTTAGAAAAAGTTATACTTTATGTAATTTAAACAAAAATGCTAA
>JAGLPO010000030.1 GCA_023137275.1 Candidatus Parcubacteria bacterium
ATTATAACTTTGTTTACGTGATAAGTGCGTAACATGAGTTATTTAAGTAAATATTTTTTATCATCACTCAAATTTATAAAATCATCTGATTCCTCAATCAATTTGGAAGACGTGGTTTGTCGAAAACCGATAACCTCAACCAAACAGCCGGTTGTATTCTGAAGGTAATTGATCAAAGGCAAATAATCGCCGTCACCGGAAACGATTACGATTACGTCCACTTTGCTGCCCAGCTTGATCGCGTCCATGGCAATTCCAACATCCCAATCGGCTTTTTTAGCGCCGCCGGCAAAGATTTGAAGGTCTTTCATCTTAACCTCAAAACCTTGCTGCGAAAGCGCCTCAAAAAACGGGGTCTCTTCTTCCGATTCGGTACGGATAACATAAGCCGTGGCCCGGATCAATCTCCGGCCGGCCACGGCTGACTTTAAAACTTCTTTAAAGTTTACCCGTTTTTTATATAAATTTTTCGCCGAGTGATACATGTTGGAAACATCTACCAAGATGCCCACTCGCTGGTCTTTGTGTTTAATCATAAGATTTGAAATGCGGCACTACCCCGAGTGCTCGGGACCGCTCATTTGAATATTTATTTGCCGCTTTCTAATTTGGCGGCTTCTTTTTCAGCCTGTTTTGCTTCAATTTCAGCTTCAATACGTTTCTTTTCTTCTTCATTAGCAATCATTTTTTTGGCAATTTTAAGATTAAGTTTTTTAGCAACATCCTGAAACATCTTTTCATCTTCTTTTTGCAAATATTTAAGCAAACGGCGGCGCTCCCCGACTTTTTTTAGCAAACCGCGGCGCGAAGAATGATCATGCTTATGGGCTTTTAAATGGTCGGAAAGCTGTTTGATCTCCTCAGTCAAAATCGCGATCTGTACCGGGGTTGAACCAGTGTCCGTGTCATGGACTTTGTATTTGTTTATGATCCTGATTTTTGCTTTTTTGTCTAACATAGGCTCTTTCCCTTATCCGAGATACCGCTAAGCATACGGCAACCAAGACAAGGTAGCATTATTAATAAAAAATCTTTATTACGCAAGCTAAGAATAGCACAAACAGGCAATAATTGCAAGGTTTCTAAATTTTTCGAATTTTAACTTGACGTTTTGGCTAATTTTTGGTAAATTATAATCGTTGCCCATAAGGCAACATTTTTATTCCTTTACGCTCATAGTTCCCGCCCGGCTTCCTTCGGAATCGGTCGGGCAGGCAACCGGATATTATTTTGCCCTCGTAGTTCAATGGATAGAACGCGGGCCTTCTAAGCCCGATACAGAGGTTCGATTCCTCTCGGGGGTACATTGACAATATATTAATTTCAAATTACATTTAAGTTAGTTTAACAAAAGTTAGTTTAACAAAAATATATGATCAGTGTAATAATCCAGGTAGCTACATTAATTCTCTTATTATTTTTCTTTGAGTTTTTCGTTGTCCAAGCCTATAATATAGTTTTCCGCGGTTACGCGCCGTTTTTAGCAACCAAATCCGTTGTGTTAAGGCGGCTGCTTAGCGAACTAAAGATAAATAAAGACGCAGTGGTTTATGAGCTGGGCGCCGGCCGAGCTGGGCTCCTCCGCATGCTTAGAAAGCAATATCCAAATGCCAAGCTAACAGGTGTGGAATATTCTTTTTTCCCCTGGCTGATCGGCAAGTTCCAAAACGCTATAACTAACAGCAAAATCAAGCTTTTAAAAGAGAACATCTTTAAGATTGGTTTAAAGGGCGCGGACGCGGTGTACTGTTATTTGAATGTGGATACGATGATCAAGCTGGAAGAAAAATTCGCTAATGAACTGCGCGAGGGAGCCAGAGTAATAAGCTACCAGTTTCCTCTCCCAACCAAAAAGGCCGAAAGGACAATTGATCTGGGCGAGGAAGGGAAGATATATTTTTATCAATATTAAAATAAAACAAAATTTTTCTCATTTATTTGAGATTATGGTGGCTATAGTTCAATGGTAGAACACTGGATTGTGGTTCCAGACACGAGGGTTCAATTCCCTCTAGCCACCCATAAAAGTATTTGATATAACTTTGTCCTTTGGTTGAGTTATAGTAAAAATCCGCTTATTGGCGGATTTTTATTTTGTTTAAAATAGAATTTAAGTAAGGCTCTTGATATATTCTAATACTAATTTTAGCCGTAGAAACGGTTTATTTTTGACTTTACTCATACTTATATTAATAGTATTATAAATAACAAGGAATAATAACAAATAACAAAGTTTATCAAAGATAAAAAAATGATTAATACATGGTTACAATATAATATTAAATCGCCCAAACCAACATTTACTATTGCAGAGATCTCTGAAAAAAAAGCGATTGATGATGATATTAAAAGAATGATTCAAAAAGAAATACTCGATTCATATAGAGGGAATGATTTTTTTAAGAAAGAATTTCAGCATGAAAAAATTGAAACACTAGTTGATTATCTTAAAAACAATGTATTGCCATCAAAAATCTCAGGAATTACAAAAAATGTATGGCAAGGAGATGTGGGTGAAATTTTAGCTGGTTTAATTGTTGCCTATTTTCAGAAATATTACATTCCAATAAAAAAAATGAGGTGGAAATTCAATAAGGATCGTTCAGTTTTTTGTACTGACATGATTGCACATAACGATGATATTACAAGTCTATATTATTATGAAATAAAAACTAGAAAAAACATTAAAAATAAGGAGACAAGAAAACTCTCGACAGAACAAAAAAATGATTTTCAAAACAGGAAAAAGAACCTTAAGTTGTCTGCCAATGGCAATCTATATACTTACGTCAGCGTTCACGCTCACGATAGTTTATTAAAAGATGAGGAATCTCCAACGGAATCAATAATTGATTTTTTGTTTAGATTTTATTATAGAAAAGCCGAAGATGATGATATTAAAGAAGAGTATAAACAAGTATATAGAGAAAAAGCAGATAAGTATGGGAATATTGCTAAAAACATAACAAATCCTCAGAAACATTTTGAATTGTTTTTTATTAGTGAGAAGATTAACCCTTCAGAAATTAAAGAAATAGTTGAACATTTAAATTCTTACCCTCCCGAATTGTCTCCTTTAAATATAACGATTGTATTGATTAATAATTTTAAAAATTTAATAGACGAGTTAAGAGATACGATTATCAACGAGGCAATCAATCAAGTTTATAATAAATAAAAATGGACAAAAAAGAGTTTCTAACAAACATAGAAAATAATTTAAAAGAAATTTTGAACGATCGTGCTTTTGATATATACAAAAGAAAACTAGTAGCAAAAAAAATTGATCCACAGTTTGATAAATTTTTTGAGCAAAATGAAATATATCTTTGGAAGAAAGTACTATACCTATCAAACAATTCGTGTATATTACTTATTGAGAAGAGAGATGAAAAATTATCAACAGAGGCCTTAAGAGTAAGCGCGGAAATATATGAAAACCTCAGTATAATAAGTGATAAATACGACAAGAATTATTGTAAGATACTGTCTGCTTTATGCTATGATTTGTCTGGTTTCCAGGCGAATGCATATTGCATGCTTAGAAAAATTAAAAATTCACTTTACAGTTTTGATGGTTCCAGCCAAAACATTGACATAAACTCTGATAATTATATCTTGTTTCATATTCAACAAATTTTATTAAAAAATATTTTTAGTGCGAGAAGTAAAATAAATATAAAGTTGAATAGTAATAGTGGAATAGAATTATTTAATAGCACAGTAGCTGCTTGGTATGAGAATATATTAAATGGAAACACGAATGAAGAAGTTTTTATAAACCAGATAAATAAAACATATAACTATTATTTAGATACAGGAAATATCCCAGTCTCTCATTTGTTATTTTTACTAAGGACAAGAATGATATTGTTTTTAAAAAGATCTATTTGGAATAATTTAATATATAGCGAAGAAATTGCGAAAAACGAAACATGGAATAAATACATAAAACTTCTAACATATGATTTATATAGCAAAAACAATAAAAAAAACATAGATGACCAGATATCAAGATTTGAATTGTGGACATCACAATTAAGAGCAATAGAAAAAAATATACTAACTGAAGAAAAGAATTTTGTTATTCAAATGCCAACTAGTGCAGGAAAAACTTTTATCGCAGAAATTTCTATACTTAACTATTTAATTAAGTACCCAGATAAAAAATGTATCTATATCGCTCCTTTCAGAGCTTTAACGAGTGAAAAAGAAATAGAGTTAAGCCAAAATTTGTCCAAATTAGGATTTTCGATTTCATCTTTATCTGGCAGTTATGAAATAGACGAATTTCAAGATGTTATGATAAACGAAAGTGATGTTTTAATTGCCACTCCAGAAAAAATTGATTTACTACTGAGAATAAAACCAGATTTTTTTAATAATGTTTCTTTTGTGGTTGTTGACGAGGGGCATATAGTTGGCGATATTAGCCCTAGGGCAAGTTTATTGGAATTTTTAATAATAAGATTAAAAATAAAAATACAATCGCTAAAAATACTTTTTATATCAGCGGTTATGCCGGAATTTAATGCTGATGAATATTCGATTTGGCTTAGTCAGGAAAAAGAAAATGTAATACGTTCATTAACGCACTCAAACAGCAATGCAGACAGTCCTCAATGGGAGCCGACCCGAAAATTAATTGGCAAATTCGAATGGAAGAGGGATCATGGAAGAATCGAATTTGAAGGAACAAGGTTTATCGATGAAGAAACAAAAGAAGAAGGGGGCGCGTTTATTCCATCAATAATTCAAAGAAAATATAAGGGAAGAAGAGTTTTCCCTCATAAGGCGTCAAATCCTAAAAATAAAGATCCTTATAAGACATTTGATAAAAATGAAACGGTTGTATTGTTAGCAGATAAACTCGCAGAAGACGGAGAAACATTAATTTTTTGCAGTCAACCTAGAAACACTGAAAGTGTTGCTAGGGCATTCTTGAGTTTTTTTCGCTTCGAGGAGACTCACAATATTCTTAATAAATACCCTGAAGATACAGAAAAAGAGTCTTATTATTATTCTCTTAAGTGGTTTGGCGAGGAATCAGATATTACCAAATGTATCAAAAGAGGAGTTGGTATTCATTTTGGAGATATGCCAGAACAAGTAAGAAATTCCGTTGAAGATGATTATAAAGAGGGCAAACTAAAAATATTAATTTCAACAAATACGATAGGCCAAGGAATAAATTTTCCTATAAAAAATCTAATATTCCGTAGTACAATTATTAATACAAGAGAAAACGAGGACAACGAAACAGAGATAGAAAAAGTAAAAAATAGAGACTTTAAAAACATCATAGGAAGAGCCGGTAGAGCAATGAAATCTACCGAGGGTAGAATTATTTTTGTAATTAATAGCTATTTTGACAATGAATCTTACAATGAATATATTAAGGAAGATAATCTCGAACCCGCATTAAGTTTAGTTTACTATGCTTTAAATGAACGATTATCTGAGAAAATACAACAAGATGTTTTTGAAAACAATCTACGACAATTAGCTGAATCATTTTTATTTGATTTTTTAATGGAAGAAATTATCGACGAGGAAGAAATTATTAATAATATAATTAATAATAGCTTGTTCAGGGTTCAAATAGAGGCAAACAACATTGACGTAAATTTAATTAAACAGCCTTTAATTAAGATAGTTAAAGAAATTGAAATTTCTCCCGAGGAGGCTAAAGTGTATAGTAAGACAGGTTTGTCCCTCAAAAGCAATAGAAATTTTAACGATTTTATTGAAAAAAATCATGAAAATATACTTGAGTGTTTAGCGAATGATGATTACATAGAAATGTTAAAATTAATATTTATACTATTTGACTCTGGAGAGATGGAAGAAATAAAAATTAATAAAAACAGTTTTTTAAGCATGAATAAAAAATTATCTGAATTAATTGATATAGCGATATCCTGGGTGGAAGGTGAAGAAATTGAAGTGCTTAGGAAACAATGGCTAGACATAAACAAAAACATAAATAATTTTTTTCTGCTTTTATCTCAAGGATTCTACTATCGATTTACTTGGGGTATATCTTCTTTCATGACTATTTTAGCAAATCATTTGGGAATAGAAATGAAAGATTTGCCAGAAAATATAAAAAATTTATCAAGTTACATTAAGTTTGGTTTAAGTGATCCGAGAGCATGTTTGGCAAGAGCCATGGGAATAAAAAGTAGAGAGGCTTCCAAATATTTAAGTAATATTTTTGGTGAGGGTAATTCAAGACAGTTTATATTTTGGTTGGCTAATTTAATTGATGAAGATATAAATAAATTTGAATTATCGGAATATGACAAAAACAATATCATTGATGTATCGGTTAAACTATCACCGAAAAGAAATTATTCTGAGCAAAACATTAAATTTCATGTAAAGGGAATAATGTTTGAATCAAGAAAAGATGTTTCCCTGAAAGTTAAAGTTGGTGAAACACTAAGTATGCGAAGAGATTATAATAATATTCATGATCCGTATGCTATTAAGCTTTTTTACGGCCGAGAAGAATTAGGTTGGGTCCCACGAACGCTTTCAAGAAAAATTGCTTCCGATATCGATATTTATGATAAAAATTTTCAAATAAAAATACTGGAGACTGAAGACAAGGATACATACAATGAAATATTAGTTGAATTGTTTAACCAATAATAAATATTATCAAATGAATAGATCTCACAAGCCAATCGACGAAGACGAGTATAAAAAACATCAAGCTTTTCTTACACTTGATAAAATAATTGATTTTTATAAATCTCTTTCATTTTCTATATTTGGTACTTTACCACTTGGATTAGGTGGAGCCTTGGGCTTTGAATCTTATTTTTTTTCCTCTATCCAAGGAACTATCGAATCCATTAAAAGCACACTTAAAAATGGAAGGATAAATGATTCTTATATTTTATTAAGAAAATATCATGACTCTTTAATTATTCATATCTATTCCAACTTGTACCTAAGTGATAACTTTAGTTTAGAAAATTTTGTAGTTAAAAAAATAGACGATTGGGTTAAAGGAAAAGAAAAGCTACCAAGATACGGAACAATGCTAAAATATATTAAAGAATCAAAAAAGTTAGAAAAAATAAACAAGCTACTTTATAAAGAAGAAAATTACTATGAAAAAATAAGAAAGCGTTGTAACAATCATACCCATTACAATTTTTATTATTACGCGCTTTTAAATGACAATGAAATTTACTTAGAAAATAGAATCAAGGCTTTAAACACTTTCATGAACGACTTAGAGCAAATTTTTATTTTACATATATCATACTTATTTTTTATGAACGACCTCTACATGATGTCGAGTGATTACAAAGACTATATGGATATTGGCATTACACCACCGGAAGATTGTCAGTATTATGTTGCGCCATTTGCTCAAGAGGTTTTTAATGATTTTATAAAGAATAAAAAACCCAATTTAGCTAATTTAATTAAAAAAGAAACAGAAATGCAATTACAATAACTAAGAAATTAAATTAATAAACTGAGCTAATGAAAGAAATCGAGGACACAATAAAAAAATATTACGATAAAAATATTGAGGATGAAATATCTTCTTTTGATAAATTAGTTACATTTTCGTCTGAATTTTATTTTGATGTTGCGGAAATATGCGATTCAATAACTCGAATTAAGAATATTGAAAGGAATCCTTCTGGATTCAACTTTAATGATGCGGCAATTCTCGGCTTGTTAATAAGAATTTGGAAAATATTAAAAGAAGTGGTTTATTATTATAAAAAAAATAATGGGGATATAATAGCTTTATTGGATAGACAAATAGTCGAGGCAGTAATTACTGCAAAATATCTTTTACTATCAGATGAAGAGACAATAAAGGACTATCGAAAATGTTCGTATAAAAATCGTTTAGAGATTGCATCTATTGACCCTGATTCAAACCTCTTCTTTAAGACACCTGCCGGTAAAAGATTAAAAAAATCCGTATTGGAAAAAATGAGTGCAGAAAAATTAACCATTAATTCATTTAAACAACAAAAGAAAAATAAATGGAAACTATCTGGTAAAAACTTTTTTGAAATATTCTCAAGTGTAGAGCCTGAAAAATTTTATAAATACATGTATGGGATAACCTCAGAGTCTATACATGGATCATGGAACGATTCTATGGATTATCATTTAATTAGAAACAGCGATGATACTTTTTTACCCTATCCTCATTTTCAGCAAGTTGATATAAGACTTGTTACCCCAATAATTAGATTATTGAATGATCCGTATTTGCTGTGGTTAAAAAGAATAGATGCTGAGTCTGATTATATAAACAAGGCCTTTAAATTTATAAATACGATAAATATTAAATTATTTAATTCATTTGAAGGAGTCTATGCTGAGAAAATAAAAGAAAGCATATAAAAAAGTTCATTTTTTGTAGTTTTTAATAGTACAAATATTTTCTTTAACATTAGCCATATATTCTCTATCCAAAAGAATAGTTCTAATAGTGTTCTGAGACTGACCCATAGAAAACGTCCCTATTATTAGGGACGTTTTTGTTATAATAAAGAAAGGAATAGAACTTATTAGTAAATAATATAAAAAACTAAGACCGGGATCATAATGTAAGTATATGAGCTTGACTTTTAATGTAATTATTATATAATAAAATATTCTCAAATTTTGGGTTATATTGATTTTTATTTTCTCTTTCTATATTTTAACTAAAATATAGAAAGAGAAGGTCGTAATAATTATGGCTTTCCTCTTTGCCAATAATTGGGGAGGAGTAAGCTCTTTGTAAAAAAGAGAAAGGAGTATACAATGAATGACTATAGAAAGTTAGCACATCTAGTAGAACAACTCGGCGATAAAAGGTTTCAATCTTTGCTTAACTCAGATAATACAGGCAAGGTTAAGACTTTCAGCGACAAACTTCTTGTAGAGGTTTTGTCAACCGAAATGACTGTTGGTGGTCGAATTTACGAGATTCTTGAATTTTTAAAGGATAATGAAGAAGTTAAGAGTAATGTGGTAGTCAAGTGTGCATTGGATATGGGAGTTAATATCAGCGATGACGATGTTCAGCATATTCTCAAGCACCAGGAAAATATTCCTTTAAAATTTCGGGACAAAAATATTTTTGCTTTCACGGTTTGGCATCTTTTGGGACGCACCGAATCTGCCAGTTGTATTTCCTGGTCTTCCGAACAATGGATTCGTTCTTGGGAATCACTTGACGATCATTGGTGCAGTAAAAATTTACTTCTCCGTCGTAAATTTGATAGCAACTATACACTTGCTCGTGAAATTCTTGGTAATAAATTTATCTCACCCGAGGAAATTGCTCAAGACTGCGGTCATACCTACAGCGATAACCTATTTCAGCATTTTGCCGAAACACTTCCTTCGCGCAAAGAACTCCAGCGTATCCGTGAAAATGATGCTATGTTAATAGCAGGTCCTCCTAAATCTATGTCACTTCTTGAAGTTTGCGAGCATAACATTTTGTTGTGTCGCTATGAAGAGAAGATTGAGTGGTTGACTGAAGATAAGGAAAAATTTTCTCGTGAAGACACAGTAGCTGCGGAGTGGTTTGTAATGCCGAGAGCTGATGTTCCAATCTTTAAATTAGATAATTTTTCTGAAGTAGAACATCCGCCAAATGCCGCAGAAGTAGCGTGGGGCGCGATGATTTATAGGAAAATTCGTGGTTTTTGGTTGTTTCCTTATAGCTTGGCCGAGACATCATCTGTGGATTCAGAGGGTCTTCATGTCAATATGGGTTTTGTGGGAAACGGTTTTTATGTCCAAAGAGGGAGTGATGATCTCTCTGATTATTATCTAGCTTATTTTTCTTCTAAAAAATAAAGACAAAATTTAACCCTCAGCATTTTCCCTACACTAACTTCTTTTAAATATGAAGCTCTAGTGTAGGGATTTTTTTACTGTCAGTGTCATGTTGTGTATTATGATATTTTACTATAAATTGTCATAAAAACGTTGTCTTGAATCTTGCCAGGAAAATTAAATTCATAATAACTTTAAAAATTATTCTCTTCATTTAAAACGTTCAATTTCACTTATGTTCTCTTTAACACTAGCCATATACTCTCTATCCGAAAGAATAGTTATAATATCGTTCTGAGACTGACCCGGATTGTGCTATTATTAGCAAAAAAAATAAGACCCACAATGATCTTATTTTTTTATACAATTGTTTAATCTACTTTCAATTATCTATTTTTTTTATCTCTGTTAAAAACTCAGCAAATTCGTCATAGTTCTCAAGAAATCGATTAAGTTGTTCTTGATTAAAAACATATCTATTAATATACGGCCCATCTACAATAGGAACAACCGTGGTTACATGGTATTTAGAATTCATAAAATGATCTCTCTGTGTTGAAGAAATTTCTTCAGAAGTTGTGGGCTTACTCTTTAGTTCAGTAAAAATAAAATGCAAATTCATTAAAAGATCTCCACCAATATCGATAATTGATTCGGCAGTTTTCTTTTTAACATCTTCACCATGTATAGCTCTGTTACATATAGATATTACATCCTTTATGGGAGTAATAACTTTTTTATCAATAATTTTTTTATTTTCCAAATAACGAATTGCTGAATATAATGATTTTTTATGAAACTTTTTTTCTTGAGTAAAAATAATTTTATAAATATATTTCTCCAAATCAATTCTTAATTTTGCCAAAGCCATTATATGATCATTCTCTAGAGCAGAATATATATTTTCTACTATATTATCAATTTCGTGAGATCGAGGACTATCATCTTGAGGCAAACCCCTTACTTCTGTTTCAATTTTCTTAACCTCTGCTGGCTGAATTTCGGCTTCAAAATCTCCAAATTTTATTTTTTTTAATGAACCAGAAAGTGGCACAATAAATAATAATACAATAAGTAAAATTGTTGTATTGTCGATATTTAACGAACCAATATTAAATGTATGTAAAACAAGCAATAAAGAAACCGTAAAAAAAATTGAATGTGGTATATATTTAATAATTTTTTTCATACTTGGTTAAATATTGCTTTATAAATACAATTTTTTTGGTATTTTTTTAGTCATATTTTTTTTATCGTTTACCCCCCCCCTAAATTTTACTCCCCCCTTTCTTTAAAAATCAAATTTTTTAGTATTATATTTTCTGTATTTTTTAAAATTAATTAGAATATTATTATTTAATTTTTTAATTTCTTGTTTAATACAAAATCATTAACCATTATTGCAAACAGCAAACTTAAACAATATCTTTATACTTATTTCTAGCTAGGTTGAACGGCACAAGACCGCTTTGATTGATATGGAAATTTATCTCGTAAGTACTCAATATCATCTTTTTCCATCTCCCAATTAACCGCTCCCAAATTTTCCTCCAAATGATTAATACTACTAGCTTTTACGATAGTGAAAACATTATCTTGGGATGTTAACCAATTCAATGCAATCTGCGCCGGCTTCTTATTATACTTTTCAGCCAGCTCATCCATTATTCTGGTTCCGGTTGCGCCAAGCTGACCGTAGTGCAGAGGACGCCAAGCTTCTAGCAAGACATCATTTTCCTGGCAATACTTCAAAAGACCGGTTGCTTCAGGTATTCTGAATAACAGACTATAATGAATTTGATTAACTACGATTTTATTATTAGTTTTACTTTGCGCTTCTTCAAAACTTTCAATAGAAAAATTGCTTACACCGATACTCTTAATTAAACCTTGCTTTTTTAATTCATCAAATGCTCTCATTGTTTCTTCAATCGCTATATCGTGATTAGGAACGTGAATCAAATACATATCAAGATAATTAAGTTGTAAACGTTTTAGGCTGGCCTTGCAGGATTTGATTACATCATCATAGCGCAAGTTAGCCGGTGAAACTTTTGATGTTATAAATAATTTACTTCTGTCCTGTTTTTTAATTGCTTTGCCAAGAATTTCCTCACTGTAACCCTGGGCATACATCTCTGCTGTGTCAAAATGAGTAAATCCCATTTCAATTGCCTTTTGCACTCCAATAATATCTCTGGACTCATCATAATTTTCAATTCGCTCTTTCTTCCCTCCAAAATCCCAAGTACCCAAACCTAGCACCGGAATTTCAAAACCACTTTTTAATTTTTTTGTTGGAATGTTCATATGTGTATTATTATTTAATCAACAGTCACATCTTCAATAACTTCAAACTTCAATTTAGCGCTATTAATTTTTGCTTTCGCGCCAATCGGAACAATAATGTTCTCAACCTGGTGGCCGATTTCTCCCACCTCCATAATTGGAAACTTGTAACCCCCAGTAGTTTCAAGAAGAATATCTTTAATGTCCCGCTCATTGCCTTTTTCATCTGGATTGTCACTGCCCAGACAATAACCGATTATAAACCCGGAAATTTTATTAAAAACTCCATTGATCCGAAGCTGCATTAAAGCTCTGTGTATCTGTTTTTTATGAAATTTATACGTCTCCATTATTAAAATATTGTTTTTTAATTCTGCCATATAAGGAGAGTTCATTAATTGAGAAAAACAAGTAAAGTTTCCTCCAATCAACCTTCCTTTGGCTTTCCCTGGTTTTATAGTTCTCCAGGCCTTATAATGAGTCGGCAGGCCGTCAAAGTTTTTCCAGTTTGGGTTAGGTTTTATTTCTCCTATCCGGCCATCAAACCAGGCTTTTCTGATATATTCAAATTCATAGCTCATATCTCGTCCCACAAAATCAAAAAACTCCATTCCCAAATAAGTAATAAGCCCGGTTTTGGCGGTAATTGCGTTCAATAAGGTTGTTGCATCAGAAATCCCGCATACTATTTTGGGATTATCTTTTATCGATTTGTAATCCAATAATTCAACCAGATCTATTGCCGTGTCTCCTCCAACCGAAAACCATATTGCTTTTATTTCCGGATCAGCAAACATATCATTAATGTCACTCGCTCTTTCGTTAGCCGTGCCGGCTGAATAATAAAATTCATTAAAAGCATTTCTGCCCGGGACAATCTCAATTCCCAAAACTTCTTCAAATTTACTTTTTGCTTCATTGTATTTTTCAATTCTACTTTTAATTGAATTTGAAGGAGAGACAATTCCTACTTTATCACCCTTTTTTAATTTTTGCGGCTTTATATACTTCATATAGTTTATTTTTAGTTAAATATTTTTTTATGCCATGCCTTTATTATACACTATAAAATTATTATGGGTATACTGACTTTATCTTTATCAAAAAATACTGACAAAAACAGTATATTAAAATAATAATATTTATGTAAATCAATAATTAAAATATGGAAATACATAAAATTTTTTAAAAAAAATTTATAATACAAAACCACTAAAAACCTAACAATAAAATACCGCTGATTTTAGCGGTATTTTACGTTAACTATTGACTAATAAGTTAACATATGATAACATATAATATATAAGTTAACAAGTATGGAAAACAATAAAAATTATATAACCGTTAAAGAGCTAGCTGATATTTTAAATATTAGCCGTGTTGCTGTGTTTAATAAAATTAAAAAGGGGCAAATAAAAGCCGAAAAAGCAGGGAGAAATTATATAATTTATAAAAAAGATTTAGAGGGAGTAATTAATGACGATTTAACAGATAAACTTAAAAAAGAGATATCAAACGGTGTGGCGAAAGTCATAAAAGAATACGGAAAAGCTCTTAAAATGTTGGGTGATGAATAAAATTCAAAATATTACAATTAAAAAAATAAAGCATATAGCACATGAGATGGCTGTTAAAACCATGGGCTGGGATGAACCAATTCCGGAATTTGAGACTAGATTTCCAAATGTACTTGAAAGTTGTATCGTAACACCATTTCAAAAATATGAAAAAAAATATTTGTACAAAGGCTTAACAGGAAAAGCGGCAATTTTATTTTATTTATTGATTAAAAATCACCCATTTCAAAACGGTAATAAAAGAATCGCCGTTACCGCGTTATTGGTGTTTCTTTATTTGAATAATAAATGGTTATCATCAACGGAAGTGGAGATGTATAATTTGGCGAAATGGATCGCTGCCAGTCCGCCGGAAGCAAAAGAAGAAGTAGTTCAATATATAGAAAAATTTATTAGAAATAAAATCGTTTCAGCATACAAGTAGTTATATGTTTGGTATTTTTCTAACAATTAGATAAAAATTCAGTTGTTGCAAAAATTGCAACAACTGCCAGTGATGGCAAAACTTATCAAGTAGAATATTATAATCTGGATATGATTATTTCAGTCGGGTATAGAGTTAACTCTAAACAGGCTACTAAATTTAGAATATGGGCAACTTCGGTTTTAAAAGAATATTTAACAATCGGTTACGTGGTTAATAAAAAGACCATTGCCCGGAATTATGATAAATTCATCAAAAAAAATTACAAAAACCCCTCAAGGTAGAGGGGTTTTTGTTTGATAGAAATATATTAATTGATAATTCGCTTAATACTTTCTATTAGAATTGTTGAGGGCGACGATCCTGCATTTTAGCACGATGGCAATCACGGCAGAAAAGCGGCCGCTCTCCATCCGGCTCAAAAGGCAGCTCGGTAATGGCCGCTCCGCATCCGGAACAGGTCCAATTACCTTGATACATTTTTCGGTCGCCAGCAAAATTTTGGTTGTCCATTAATTTGTGTTAACACTAAATTCATTTTTTAAATTTAATGTTGACTTTACTTGTATACTAGCACTTTATCAATAATTTTTCTTTTTGTCAAAACGCAAAAATAAAACCCCGGCAAATTAATGGCCGGAGTTTTAATAGGTTCACTGAGTCTATATGGAAGTTTGAAAAAATTACACGATATATTGCGCGAAATTAATTAGCGCAAACGTGCTGGCGACAGTTGCGGTAAGGAGAGCATAACTGAACTCCTCGCCGAAAATTTGATACTTTGGAGCGTCGCTCGCTTGCTCCGTGCTTGTTGCTTCTTCCATTTTGTTTTTGTTTTTATTTTTTTAGAGCATATCAATAAGTCCTACAAGACTTTTTGTATGCTTATATTCATAGTATAGCACATATTTTTGTAAAAGTCAACTGATTTTTTACCTAATTTTACCTAATATCAAAAAACACTTCAATTTATAGAAGTGTTTTTTTGATGGATTATTGCATTCCTCTTCTACCTCTAAGGCCTCGTCCAATCAATGGCCTTATTTCTTTGGCTAAAAAATTATTATTATCTTGTTTTTCCCCTATTATATTTATTCTTAAACCAACATCAATTTTTATTCGTCCTTTTATTATTACATTTTCATTCAATTCTATGTTCCATGAATTATTTTTATAATCTTTAATTGTTAACTGATTTTTGTTTACAGAAATTATAAAACCGGCCAAAAGCCCTTTTTCCGGCTGAGTCCACATCCTTGCTTTATTTATAAACATATAATGATACGCCTGCACTTTGTTCTCTAAATAAGAATCAATGATCCTACCAAACCCGATACTATAAAAAATTACACCCAATACCATATTTATTAATAATCCAACAGATAATAAAGTTATTAATTTATAGCGATACCCTTGCTCGGTAAATTTGGAGCTGAAAAACGCTAAATAAACCAACAATATTAATAACACGATCCAAAAATAAGGCAAGGTAACAATAATGAACTCAACCAAACTGTCGTCCAGATGGCTATACATATCCCAGTCATTATTCTTTACCATATATATCACCACGGAAAATGCCAAACCGCCAATAACAACAAAAGCAAAACTTAAGCCCCAGGCCATCCTGTTGTACAGCAAGCACTGCCATTTTGATCTTGGGCTTATTTTTTTCTGCTTAATGATCTGAAGCGCTTTCTCGCCGATTTGTTTTATTTGTTTGCTCATATTTTTAAGTATTAGACTTATTGCATAATTAATTTCTACTGCAATTTCTATATTTTGGCCAAATTTCCTAAAAATTTTTTCAGCTTAGCTTAGGCTAAACCTCAAAAATTATTTAAAAAATTTGTCTCAAAATCTAAAAATTTCGTAACAAAACTAATTATACAACAAGTCTAACTCTTTTTTTAATAATTTTTTACCCCTGCTGATCAGCGAATATACCGTGTTGATCCTTTTCTTTAATATGTCGGAAATTTCCCGGCCTGACTTTTCTTCCAAAAGATATAGGATAAGAACTTCTTTGTATTTATTGTCAATATTATTTAATGATTTTTCAATTTTTTCTCTAAATATTTTATAATCAATCTCTTCTTTAATATCAAATTCAGACACAATATTTTTTATGATCTCATCTTTAAAATCAAATGTTATTGTTTCAGCGCGAGCTTTTATTTTTCTATAATTGCTTATTACCTGATTATGGGTTATGCGGTAAATCCAGGATGAGAATTTTAATTCTTTGTCAAAGCTGTTTAAATTAAAATAAACTTTTATAAATACTTCTTGCAAAATATCTTCGGCCTCTTCTTTAGAAACGTTTGATATTCTTAAAATATAGCTAAGCAATTTTGTTTCATATCTTTTGGTTAAACAAAATAAATAATCCTGATCTTTCAAGGTCAGCTCAACCAACTCTTCATCGGTTTTATTTCCGCATTTATCCATTCTACTTATTAGTACGTTTTTAAGAGTGCCTAGCTTGCGCTCACTAACATTATAATGCGATTTACCGCATCTTGCAATAAAAAATTATACAAATTGAAAAATAAACTTATTTAATATTAGCAAATATATTTAATAATTTAAAAAACATCTATACATTTCAAGTGTTAAAATTTTACATATAATTTTTAAAACAACGCGCCAAAGACACAAAAGAGCCTGTTACTGAAAGCAACAGGCTCTTTATTTTGTTATTTCCGAATATTCTTTTTTATGCTTAGCAAACTCATTCAATAAACACCCTGACGGTGTCCGATGCGGATAATAATAACCACAAGCTCTCGCTTGCGGATTTCATAAATAATACGGTAAGGCCAAACGCGGTAAGAATATTGCGTTTTGTAATCGCCTTTAAGCTTTTTGCCCGTAAAAGGATCTTTTGATAAAATGCTTAAAGCAACGAGAATACGCTCTTTATATAAGTTATCAATTTTTCTCAGATCTTTTTGCGCGTTTTTTGGTATTACTATTTTGTACATACTCTTTTTTTCCTTTATCAGCCAACACAAAACCCTCTTTGGCTAATAACTTTTCCAAAGTGATATAATTGCCGCTTTTATAATCTTTTTGCGCTTCTTTCATGTCCTTTTTTAAATTAGGAAAATCTTTTATTACCTCCATGGTCTCTTGCCAGGAGTCAAATTCGTCCACTGACATGATCACGGCCTTAGCCCGGCCCCTTTCTGTTAAAAAATAATAATTATTCCCCTTCTGCACATCATCGGCAATATTAAATATTTTTTTCCTGGCCTCGGTAATGGAAAGCGTATTTTTTGAATTCATAGCTTTTACGATTAATTTTTATATGTACATAATAACGTACATATTGTCATTAGTCAAGTGAAAATTTTATACAAGTTAGGCCCAAAGGGCACTAACAGTAGTCGGGAATATCTCAAATTCCTTGACTGTAAAAAATATTATTGAAAAACCTCGTCAAACAGATCCATTGCTTTGCTCTTGTCTACGGCGAATTTAATAAACTCTTTTTGTTTCTTTTTAATTTCTTCCTTATCCATCGCGCTTAGCTCTATTTTAGCTTCCTTTGACTGGCGCACAAATTTTTTATCCAGCTTAACGATCTCCGGATCAACCTCTACCGCCAATTTGTTCAAACCCAAAAGGCGCATGCCGGAAAGAGAGCGGACCCGGGAAAGAGCCACATAGCCCATGCCGTATTCAAACGTGTTGCCCAGGTCAATGATCGCCTCATCCAATCCCATGCCCTGGCTTTTATGAACAGTGATCGCCCAGGCAAGCCGCAAAGGTATCTGCCTGATCCAGGCCAGATCAATGTCATCCTCCTTGATCTTCCAGGACGCGGGCGCGGCAACAATCGTCCGCTTGTCTGTTGTTTCCACGATCGGATATTTGGTTTCCTCGGTAAAACCGGTTATTTTTCCCAAAGTGCCGTTAACATAGCTGTTTATGCCGGTGCTGTCAAAATTATTTTTAACAAACATAACAACCGCGTGTTTTTTTAATTTCAGCACTTGCGGGATTATCTGCGAATTAGCGAGCATCTGCTTTAAAATATGTTCATTTCCTTTTCCGCAGCCTGATCTCATATCATAAACAAATTCCTTGCCCGGCAAGCGCGACAACTCATAATCATTGATCGCGTCCACCTGGGAGTTGGTGGTATACAGCTTGGTTGCCTTGATTGCGCTTTTAATCGGCTTATTCATCCTGGATTTAAGCGCCTCCAGGGTTTCTTTTTTTATTTTATTTTTCCTAATGTCATTTAAAATCCGGATATATTTTTTGTCCGTGTACCTGTGCTGTTCATCCAGATAGCATATTTTCAGCGCGGCGTTTTTCCAAACACCGGACAAATACGCGAATTTTTTTTTGTCCTTTGCTTTTTTATTAACCGGGGGCAACTGGAAAAAATCTCCGCTCAGCACTATTTGTAAATTACCAAAAGGCAAAGCGATTTTTTTAACAGCCTGACACACCTGATCAACCAAATCCAGATACGCGGCATCCAGCATTGATATTTCATCAATGATCAACACGCTTGCTCCTTGTATCTTGTTGCTTAAATTCTCATTTGTTAATACGGACTTTATCCTGTTATTAATCTGTTTTTTGCTCATTCCGTCCTCAATTACCTTTAAGCCGCTCCAGGAATGAATTGTAATGCCGCTTAAATGCGTGGCGGCAATGCCGGTAGACGCGGTAACGCCGACACCGACCTTGCTGTTTCTTAAATATTCAATATATTTTTCAATCAAAAAAGTCTTGCCGCTTCCGGCCGGACCGGTAAGAAACACGTTAAATCCGAGTTTTAAAATGTTTAAAGCTTGCTCCTGAGTCATTTTAAAGTTATTAATATTTACAAAATTTATTACGCGGTAAATCTATTACATTATAATACATTTTAAAAAAATAAAACATTAAAACTCGAGTTTATTAATCTATCAATGCTATTGCTAAAACAAAACAACCCCGAATTTTCAGGGCTGTTTTGTTTTATTTGATCTTTTTATCTTATGCTTTATGAATCAGTAGTGGTAAAACTATCTTCCGTGCTGGTGGCGATATTTCCGGCTTCGTCTTCTGATTCAACTCTGAAAAAATATTCGGTTGAAGTAGCAAGACCTGTAAGCTCAAGTGAGTGGCTGTATTTAAAAGAGTCATCACTTACGCTAGGATCTGAATTTTCAACATCCGATGATTCAGAATAAATTACTTTGCCGGTTGTGGCTTCATTCGTGTCCCAGCTGATAACAGCGCTTGAAGTGGCTACGCTTGAAGTGGCTACATTGGAAATTATCGGCGGAGTAATATCCGGCTCGGCTAAAGTGGTAAAGCTATCTTCGGTACTGGTGGCCTTATTGCCGTCTTCATCAACCGCGACAATAATGTAATAATACTTGGTTGAAGGAGTTAAATCAGGAATATTAAGCGAGTGACTGTTTTCAAAAGAGTCATCACTTACGCTAAGATCTGAATTTTCAACATCCGATGATTCAGAATAAATTACTTTGCCGGTTGCGGCTTCGTCCGTGGTCCATTTAACAACAGCATTTTGATCAGTTACAGTTGAAGTGGCTATATTGGAAATTGTCGGTGGAGTTGTGTCCGGATCTTCCGGATCTGGATCTGGATCTGTTTCACCATTACAAGGTCCCAGGTAGCTATCCTTGGCTAAATGAGCTTTGGCGGCAGCATTACTAACCCAAATACTGTGGGCATTTTCCGGACTGCCAGGCGGTACATGGCAAATCTCTACTTTATGATCTTTTAACCATCCCCATCTCTCATGCGCCTGGTTTTGATTCTCGTCAGCGCTGTTAAAACATTGGTCTAAATAATCAGCTCCCAGCTCATCAGTTTCAAGGCCCCAGCGGGCTAAGCGTGCCTGGACACGGGTAATAAAACCTTCCAAACGCTGGCAGCTCCGCTCTATCTTGCTTTCCTGATACTGTTTTACCAAACGAGTCTTAAAGCCGCGGTTATAACTGATGGTCGGTATTTCACCCTCTTCTTCTTCCGGATCATATTCATCAGCGGTTTCAACCGGGTCATCCACCGCGTAATTGGTAAAAAATGAGTCCGGCACATCGTCAATAAGCAGATTCCAATTAGCGCCGTACAGATCACGGGCGACTGCTTCACTTACTATCCAATGAAGTTTTCCGTTCTGCCCGACCGCGTATACTTTGGGGTCGGTTTGAATTTTAACCAGTAAAGCGCCCGGCTTATAGCGGACATTACCGCCTAACTGGTAATCATAGAGATCCTCGTCGTTGACCTCTTCTACGCCTGAAAAATCGTCAAACCAGCTAAAATAGGTCTTGTCATTGGGAAAAACATAACGCTTTCCGTCTTCGCCCACATAATAAAGCGTAGACATGCCTTTTCCTTTTATTACCTTGCCGGTGTTATCAATCGCGGCGGCTGTTGGCTTAATAAGCACAATGCCGCATCCCCACATAAGGAATGAGAACATTATGGCTAAAATTAATGTTTTTTTCATGTTTTTAATACTTATTTTATTAATTATCCAATAGACTTATTGTGTAATTACATTATAGTACATCTTAAAAAATCAAGCAATAAAAAAACCTCCGGACATCTTTGGTGATTGCCTGGAGGTTATGTGGCTGAATTTATAATGGACTAGCCGTCATTGTTTTTTGGTTGCGGCTCACTTTTTGTGTCCTCAATATCAGTAGAAGATAATGTTAATTTATACTCGGTCGGCAGTTCTTCCATTTGCCGTTTTAGTCTCTCTGCATGCTCTATATTCTCAACCGATAAAATCAGAAATGGCCCTAAAGTGTTTAATAACTTTTCTGCCTCGGATAACAAATCACTGGCTTCGTTAATAAACTTAATAACCGGCGTGTCTTCTTTTTTAGTTTCCTTATCTTCCAGTAATTCTTTTATCCGGTTTTCAATCCTGGCAAATTTAACGCCAGGGGTCTGTAATAGTTCATAAATTCTGCCTTTTAATTGCGAATTTAAATCTTTTTCTGCGTCAATCAAATTTATGACACGCCTAATAATATTTTGACCAAAAATATGGTAGGCTGTCCGAAATTCGGATTTAAATTTTTCGCTACTATTCTGTAAATCTTCTGTCAATTTGTTATACTTACTCCGGCAAACCATAAACCGGATCCAGAAAAACAAACTAATAGCCATTAGCACGCCGACAATAATCAATATTGATAATAATGGTAAATAATTAACGGGAATATTGTCAGTAATCCATTGTTGTAAAAAACTCATTTTAAACCTCCTTTTTTGCGTAACGTAAGTTGTTATTAAACTAAAAAATATCAAATATTATTATTTAATAGACATTAGCGCAAATTAAAGAAAAAATCAAGAGTAAAATAAAGGAAGCAAAAAACGAGCCAGAAGGCCCGTTTTATGTTTTATGTTATGTATTACTTGTTACGCGCTTTCTTCATACTCGCTTCTTTCTTATTAACCGCGACCGTGGTTTTGATTACCGTATCCGGTATTAAGCTGATTGAATCAATGTCGCATTCAACCAAAAAAGTGGCAAAGTCCGGAAAATCACTGGGCGCCTGGCCGCAAATGCCGACCTTGGTACCGGTTTCTTTTCCTACTTCTATTAAGTATTTGATCAAAGTCTTAACCGCTTCATTTTTTTCATTAGACACGCCAGCCACGTCCAGAGTGCCGCCGGCATCCCTGTCTATGCCGAGAGTAAGCTGGGTTAAGTCGTTACTACCGACAGAAAAACCGTCAAAGTGTTTGGCAAATTCATGCGCCAGAATAATATTAGCCGGAATTTCGGCCATGACGTATATTTCCAAACCGTTCTGGCCGCGCTTAAGGCCGTGCTCGGCCATGATGCCCATAACGCGCTTGCCCTCATCCACGGTGCGGCAGAACGGGATCATGATCTTTAAATTTTTTAAACCCATCTCATCGCGCACTTTTTTCAAGCCCTCGCACTCCAGGTCAAAAGCCGGACGGAACTTTTCCGAATAATAGCGGCTGGCGCCGCGCCACCCGATCATCGGGTTGCTCTCCTCTGGCTCATACTCGGCTCCGCCCAAAAGCATGGCGTATTCATTGGTCTTAAAGTCTGACAAGCGGACGATCACATCCTTGGGGTAAAAAGCGGCCGCGATCATACCCACGCCCTCGGCTAATTTATCAATAAAAAATTGTTTTTTGTCTTTGTAGCCAACCGTAATTTCATCAATTTTCTTTTTTACAGCCTTGTCTTTGATTTTACTATAATTAATTAAGGCCAATGGATGCGCCTGAATATAATTATTGATCACAAACTCAAGCCGGGCCAAACCAACCCCGTCGTTGGGAATCAACGAGCTGGCAAAAGCCTGATCCGGCTCGCCTACGTTCATCATGATCTTAGTTTTTGGTCTCTGTAATCCCTTAACATTGGCCTTTGTTACTTTAAACGGCAATTCATTCTCATAAATATTACCAACCTCGCCTTCGGCGCAAGACACGGTTATTTTCTGCCCTGTTTTAACCAGTTGGCTGACCGTATTAGTGCCGACCACGCAGGGAATGCCCATTTCGCGGCTGATTATGGCCGCGTGGCAGGTCCGGCCGCCTTTATCAGTCGCGATCGCTCCGGCAATTTTCATGATCGGCTCCCAGTCCGGATCAGTCATGTCGGTTACCAAAACCTCGCCGGGCCTGAATTTGGCAATATCTTTAATATCCATTATCCGGGTAGCGACTCCGGCGCCGATCTTGTTGCCCACGCTTTGTCCGCTAATTATTATTTTACCCTTCTTTTCCAGTTTATAACTTTCAATCACGTTAACATCGCGCTGGCTCTGCACGGTTTCGGGCCGGGCCTGAATAATATAGAGTTGCTTATCCCGGCCGTCCAAAGCCCATTCCATATCCATTGGGCCATTATAATGTTTTTCAATGATCATCGCCCATTCGGCCAGCTTGACTGCCTGTTCATCAGTGATTGACGGTTTGTGCTGGTCAGCCAAACTGACTTTAACGTCTTTAACCGGATTCTTTGGATCATTATTATAAACCATACGTAATCTTTTCCTGCCAATGCGCCGATGAATGATCGCCTTGGTTGGCTTAAAAACAAAAAATTCATCAGGGTTAACCTTGCCCTGGACAATATTTTCGCCCAAACCGTAGATTGAATTGATTAAAACCGCGTTTTGGAATCCGGACTCAGTGTCAATTGAAAACATTACTCCGGACGAAGCCAAATCGCTTCTGGCCATTTTTTGCACTCCGGCCGAGAGCGCGATCTTAAAATGATCAAACCCCCTGCCTTCGCGGTAACTGATCGCCCGATTGGTAAATAACGAAGCAATACATCGATGCACTGCTTCTGTTACATGCTCGGCTCCCTTGATATTCAAATAAGTATCCTGCTGACCGGCAAAAGACGCGTCCGGCAGATCCTCGGCTGTGGCCGAAGAGCGAACCGCCACGTCAGCGGCCTTAACTTTATATTCTTTGCTAAGTTTATTATATGCCTCTGTTATCGCCTGCTCCAGCTCCTTGGGAAATGGCGCTTCCAATATTGTTTTCCTGACTTTTGCCCCGCGTTTCATTAAATCATTTACATCATGGATCTTTAAACCGCTAAGAATTTTCTTGATCTTTTTCTTAAGGCCGGACTTATCCATAAAAAACTCATAGGCGTAAGCGGTTGTGGCAAAGCCATTAGGCACGCGCACGCCTTTGCTTGTCAGCTTGGTATACATTTCACCAAGTGACGCGTTCTTGCCTCCGACCATAGGAACGTCTTTATAATTAATTTCTTTAAAAAATTTGATAAATGGTTGTTTGTTCATAGATATACAAATAAATAGATAGCAGTAAACAGTAAACAGACGGCAGTAATTAATTTCTGCCATCTGTTTACTGTTTACTGTCGTCTGTTTTACTAAAAATTAAGTTTTTTCGCGTAAGAACCGATAAAAGGCAATTCCTTTTTTTCGTTCTGAGCGGCATTAATAATGCCAAGAACGCAGAAAGCAAAAGAGGCGATGCTGAAAAACGGCAAAAGTATCCAGCCTAAAATCGGGATTAAGCCTAGAATTATGCCGCCGCTGACACTGATAATCAACAAGACAATGGCTTGCTTGACATGGAATTTGGCAAATTCATTTTTCTTTAGTTTTTCATCGGCAAAAAACCAAATAATCCCAATCAATAAATAAGCTAAAATAGCCGCTGTTTTGCCGTTATCGGCCTCACATGTTGACTCCTTTTTTGTTTCTTCTGATTGATTTTCTTCAGACATAAAATTATTATTACGAATTAGCTACGAATTTTACAAATATACGAAAAATAAATTTTTAGTATTCGTACATTCGTAATAAATTCGTATTTCGTAATTATTATACCATAAAAATTGACAATTACGAAAAATTAAGCTAAAAATAATAAGTAGCGCAGGTGTGGTGAAATTGGTATACCTGCCTTCGCTGAAGCTATGGCAAGGCAAGCACGCTAGCCTTTAAACAATTAAAATTATGCAGGTGTGGTGAAATTGGTATACACGCTTGGTTTAGGACCAAGTGCTTTCGGGCATGAGAGTTCGAGTCTCTCCACCTGCACAAACAAAAAACCCGGCTGAATAAAGCCGGATTTTTTATTGCTGACCAAAGCTGACCAGAAATGTAATGAATAGACGATTGGCAGCGAGGTTAAGGCGATAGCGGAGTGAGTTAAGAATTTGCGCTGTTTAAAATATTTTTTTACTGATGGATGCAATTATAATCTATATTAAAATATGTACCTCGGGCAATTTTCTTTACTTTTTCAATAAATCATTCAGATTTTCAAATTCTTTTTTACTTGGAATTTCTTCTTTGAAGTATTTTCCTTGTTTCCAATATATTTTATATGCTTTTGCATCAGGCTTACTTTTTAAAATCCTATAATTATTATCAATAATTTCAATTGCACAACAATTTTCAATAGCAATTGAAACAATCTTTGAAGTTGTTTTCATCATTCTTTTTAAATCTTTTTGACGATGTGCTTCTGTGTCATAATGCGGACAATGCAATGCTTCAATTAACCCTAAATCTGTAACTTTAATTAGTTGGTTACTTCCACTTGTGAATTTTCTTGAATCAGAATTTCCACATTTAAACCAACAAATTGAACCTGCGCTAAGTCCTGATAAAACAATACCTCTTTTGTGTGCCTTCTTTAAAATTTTATCAACCCCAAGTTTTCTCCAAAGAGTCATCATTTTAAGAGTATTTCCACCCCCCACGTAAATAATATCAGTTGATAAAATTTTATCTTCAATTTGTTTTTTTGATAATTTTTCCTTAATTAAATAAAGCACATCAATTTTACAACCTAATTTTGAAAAATGTTTTTTTACAACTTCAAAATAACCCTTAAAGTCAGAACTTGCTGTTGGAATAAAAAGTAATTTAGGATTCTTTTTTCCTGTTTGTATAATAATTTCTTTATCTATCGGAGTAGTCTCAACTGGATAAAAACCTCCATTCTCATGAAGTTTTCCAATTTCTCCACCGCCTAATGCAATAATTTTTCCCATAAAAATTTAATTAAAGAATTAATTAAGTATTTGTAAAAAACCGCCCTCCTGAAATTTTTAGCCCAAAAGATTACTTCATCTAATAAAATGTAAACTTATCAATATTTTGTTAAATATTACTTAAATTATATACAAAATAGGCGGACAAAACAAGTTATGGTCTTTTTTATTTGAATAAAAAATGTTAAACTATTTAAAGGCTTGCTACGTAACTATTACGTAGCATGTTATATAACAAATATATGAAATTTATTCGCAAGGCCACTCGGGTGGGGAAACGAAGTATTGCCGTGGTTATTCCAGCGGAAATTGTAAAAGAATTAAAGATTCGTGAGCGGCAAAAATTAACCGTCCGTATGAGCGGCAAAAAAATAATAGTTGAAGACTGGGAATAAAAAAATGAAAAAAGAAATTATTATAATCAGCTTAGGCGGGTCTTTAATTGCGCCGCCCAAGGGAATAGACTGGCGCTTTCTTAAGCGCTTTAGGGAATTGATTATTAAGCAAATTAAAGCCGGCAAGCGTTTTGTGATTATTACCGGCGGCGGCACCACCTGCCGACAATATCAACAAGCGGCCAACAAAGTAGTCAACTTAACTAAGGACGACAGTGACTGGCTGGGAATTCATACTACCCGTTTGAACGCGCATCTAATTAAAACTATTTTCCGGGCCTACGCCCACCCGCGGATCAATAAAAATCCGCGCACCAAAGCGGATATTAAAAAACATTTTGCCAAAGGAGAGGGCATTATGGTGGCGGCCGGCTGGCGGCCCGGCTGGTCAACCGATTATGTGGCCGCTATCCTGGCCGAAAGACTAAACGCTAAAACCGTAATTAACCTTTCCAATATTAAATACGTTTATGACAAAGATCCGAATAAATTCGCGTCAGCCAAGAAAATCACCAAAATAACCTGGCCGGATTTTAGAAAAATAGTGGGCAATAAATGGGATCCGGGCCTTAACGCGCCCTTTGACCCTGTTGCCAGCGCCCTGGCTGAAAAACTAGGACTAGAGGTAATAATTGCTGAAGGCAAAAACATTAATAATCTTGAAAAAATCTTTAATAAACAAAAATTCCAAGGCACAATAATCTCATAACTCACAACTCGTAACTCATAACTTTTCTCTCCCTCTCCTGGCTAGGAGAGGGAGTCGGGGGGAGAGGTAAATCGTTTATTCGTAAATTTGTAATAGATTCGTAATTCGTAACCCATGTATAAATACTACCAACACCAGCATCTTCTTCACCACATACATTTTAAAAAATTCCTGCATAACAAATACAACGAACTGGTCATTGCCGACTCTTTTAGGCAAATGGCTTTATCCATGATCTCCTTATTTATTCCGATATTCCTGCTCAAACTTAATTTTAGTTTCGCGATCATTGCTTTGCTTGAAATGGCCGGGCTGATCTTGATCTTTTTTACCCATCTGTTTCTTACCGCGCATATTTCCCGCTGGGGAATAAAGCGCGTCTTGATTGCCAGCTATTGTCTTAATATAATTCTCTACATTGTTTTGTATAACGCGCGAATTATTCTGCCGAATTTCGGGCCGATTTTATTTTTATTGCTTGTCGGTTTTTTAAACGCAATATCCATGGCTATTTACTGGAGCGCCCACCATTTATACTTTCTTTGTACCACCAACGCCAGGCATAATGGCTCCAAAACCGGTATTCTGATGGCTGTTCCGGTTTTATTCGGTATTGTCGGTCCGCTTGTTGGCGCGTATTTAATAACCAGCTATAACTTTCAGCTGGTTTTCCTAACCAGCGCGTTATTGCTCGTTTTTGCTTCAGGCGTATTGTTTTTTTCCAAAAATATCAAAGTGCCCGGGACTAAATTAAAGATAAAAAAAATAATTGACAAAAAGCATTGGTCAAAAAATAGTATATATTTAATGCAGGGAATAACTTTTAGCGCCACCAGTTTTATGTGGCCGATGTTTATGTTCTTGTCAGCTATTACTTTGATCGGGATCGGTTTTGTCCACCTTCTTTCCTCTGTTGCCCATAGTATTTTTTGCTATGAAGCCGGACGACAAATGGATAAGAACGGCAACCGCTCTGTTTCGCGGGTTGGCGCCATTGGCCATGGCATTAGCCTGATCGGCCGAAGCCTGATAACCGGCGTGGTGGGAGCCAGTATCTGGCAAACGCTGGGTGGTATTTTTGCCGGCCTTTATTTTGTTCCGCTTGAAGCCGCCTTTTATAAACACTCGCACCATAATATAATAAATAAAATGCTAAACCGCGAGCTATATTTAAATTTAGGCAGAATTTCACTTTTTATTTTCTTTTTTTCGTTGCTGCCTTTCTTTAACCTCATTAGCGCTCTAATGATAACCCTGATTGCTGCCGGTATCAGCACAGTACTGCTTAGCTTAATTATCAAACAAGACAAAACCATTATAGATTAAAATAATTTAACACCATTGTCATCCTGATCCGCTGGCTGGCGGAGAAGGATCTCGTTGCTATATCCACGGGATTCTTCGCTACGCTCAGAATGACACAATATACTTTCCCGTTTTTAGAGACTGTTTAAAAAGTCTCTAGGCGGGTTTTTATTTACTTAAATATTAATAACAGAAACAGGTTGTCAAAATTCTGTCGTCTGTCGTCTGTCGTCTATAAAATGTCTTCAAAAATTCTCTCAGCCGCGGTCATTGGTTTGGACGCGGAAATAATAGAAGTTGAAGCCGACACCGGCGGCGGCGATATGGGTACTTTTAAGATCGTGGGTTTGCCGGACATGGCGGTTACCGAATCGCGCGAACGGGTGCGGAGCGCGATCAATAATTCCATTGCCCGCTTGACACGCAATAAAATAACCATTAACCTGGCGCCGGCTGATCTAAAAAAGCACGGCCCCAGCTATGACCTGCCGATCGCGGTCAGCGTACTTATAAAAACCAGAAACTTAAGAGTAGCTGACGATTTAAACAGCATGATCTTTGTCGGCGAGCTGGCTTTAAACGGCGGCGTGCGGCCGGTCAATGGCATCCTCTCGGTTGCCCACCGGGCCATAGAGAAAAAAATCAAGTCTTTATTTGTGCCGGCTGACAATGCCAGCGAAGCCAAACTGGTCGGTGATATAGATGTTTATCCGGTTAAAAGCCTGCGGCATCTGGTTGAGCATCTGGAAAAACGAACCGAGATCAAAGCCATGCCCAGGCGCGAATTTGATTTTAGCAACGCGCCGATCCAATTTGACATGGCCCATATCCGCGGCCAGGAACACGTAAAACGAGCCATGGAGATCGCGGCCGCCGGAGCGCACAATATGCTTATGAGCGGACCGCCTGGCAGCGGCAAAACTTTGATCGCGCGCACCATGCCTTCTATCCTGCCTGACCTGACCCTGGATGAAGCTTTGGAAATCACCAAAGTTTATTCAGTAGCCGGAGCGCTCCCCACCGACACTTCCCTGATAACCAGCCGGCCTTTCCGCTCGCCCCATCATACCGCCTCGGGCGTGGCCCTGGTCGGAGGCGGCGCCTGGCCCCGGCCCGGTGAAATATCACTGGCGCACCGCGGGGTTTTGTTTCTGGACGAATTTGGCGAATTCCCGCGCGCGGTTTTGGAAAATTTGCGCCAGCCTTTGGAAGACGGCATCATTCATGTAAGCCGCGCCGCCGGCAACTTGAGCTTTCCGGCTAAATTCATTATGATTACCGCCATGAACCCGTGCCCTTGCGGTTTTTTGACTGACCCGGACAAAAATTGCGTTTGCTCGCCGACCCAGATGATAAATTACCGCAAAAAGATATCCGGCCCCATCCTGGACCGGATTGACCTGCATATTGAAGTCCCGCGAATTGATTTTGAAAAACTCTCAAGCATCAAGGGCGGTGAAAGATCCAGAGATATAAAAAAACGGATTGAAAATGCCGGAAAATGGCAAAGAACGCGATTTCAAAACACTGATTACATAAATAATTCGGAAATGAGTTCTGAAGCGGTGAAAAAATATTGTCCGGTTAACCAGGTCGGGCAGCAGCTTCTTAAAAACGCGGTTGAACAAATGCATCTATCAGCCCGCGCTTATTTCCGTATTCTTAAGCTTGCCCGCACCATCGCTGATCTGGAAAATAAAGAACAGATCGCCCCGGCTAATATTGCCGAAGCTCTGCAATACCGCCCTAAAATGGAGTGAGTTGTAGATTTTATCCCAAATATGATATAATCATAGTAATAATTATTACTTATTTGGTTTATGAAAAAGCAATTAATTGTTTTATTATTAGTCTTTATAATAATGCCGCTTTCCGGCTGCCTTAAAAATCTGGGGGAACGGCCAAAAGGAGTTACGTTGAATTACTGGCGGGTTTGGGATGGCTCTGATGATTTTGCCGAAATTATCGCCTCTTACAGCCGCCGCCATCCTTATGTTACGATCAAGTATAAAAAACTCCGCTATGACGAATTTGAACAGGAATTGATTGAAGCCTTTGCCACTGACCGGGGGCCGGATATATTCTCAATCCATAATACCTGGATGTACGGCTACCAGGCCAAGGGCCTTTTGTCGCCAATGCCATCTGAGACCGTGATGACCGTGCCGGAAGTCAAAGGCAGCCTTAAAAAAGAAGTTTATTGGAATAAAATTAAAAACAAAAGCCCAGGCCTTAATCAGATCCGCAACGATTTTGTTGACACGGTTTACAATGACATAGTAATTAACTATAAAGACGAAAAAACCAATGTGTCCGGTCCGCGCGTTTTTGGCCTGCCTCTTTCGGTTGATACTCTGGCCATGTTCTACAATAAAGACCTTTTTAATAACGCCGGCATTACCAGTCCGCCTGAATTTTGGAATCGGGAATTCCAGCAAGACGTTAAAAAACTAACCAAGCAAAACAATAAAGGCGAGATCATCCAATCCGGAGTCGCCCTTGGCGGCAGCGATAATATTGAACGCTCTACAGACATCCTTTCGGCGCTAATGATGCAGAACGGAGCCCAAATGATGCAAGGCTCTAATATTGCTTTCCACCGCCGGCCAATGGGCGAAGACAGAGACTATAACCCGGGCATTGACGCCCTGCGATTCTATTCTGATTTTGCCAATCCGGCCAAAGAAGTATATAGCTGGAATTCTAATCTGGAAAATTCACTGGACCTGTTCATTGCCAATAAGCTGGCAATGATGTTTGGCTACTCATATATGCTGCCGACCATTAAATCCCAGGCGCCAAAGCTGAATTTTTCAATAACCGCTCTGCCGCAAATTGAAGGCAACCCGCAGAGTATTAATTTTGCCAATTATTGGGTAGAGGTGGTTAGTAATAAATGTCAAAACAAAGACGCGGCTTGGGACTTTATTAAATTTATTGCCACGAATAAAAACGCGGTTAAAAGCTATCTTGATAAAACCCGGCGCCCGACCGCTTTGCGTTCGCTGATTGACGAACAGATTGAAGAAGAGATCATTACCCCTTTTGTTGACTCAATCTTGACTGCTAAAAGCTGGTATCGCGGCAATGACGCGGTTACGGCTGAAAAAATCTTAAACAATATGATTGACAAAGTAGTAAACAATCAAAATACTATAACTGAAGCGGTTAATATCGCGGCGCAAAAAGTTCAACAAACCGTTAAAAGCAACTAGCCATGAAAATTATTGTTAAAAATATTTTATCTTTCTGCATTTTAATTACTCTTTGTTTTGCCTTTGTCTCTCCTGTCTGGAGTCAGGGAACCCTAATTCCGGGCGCTGGTAAAGACTGCAACTGCCAAACAATTACTAACGACGGCAGTGATTGCTATAAATATTGCAAAGGCGATTATGGAGTAAACGATATTTGGCAGATAGTAGCTAACTGGGCAAACCGAATTTACAGCCTTATCGGTTCAATTGTTTTAGTAATGTTTATTTACGGCGGTTTTGTCTTTTTGACTTCAGCCGGAAGCAAAGAGCGGGTTACCAAGGGTAAAGACATTATTGTCCGATCTATCATCGGCATGGCTATTATTTTTTTAAGCTATACGATCATCGGCTTTGTTTTTTCCATGCTTGGAGTGCCGGGCGGAGAAAACTTTTATTCCACCGACTGGTTTAAATAAATTTTGCATAGATCTCAAAATATCAATATAATTATTTTTACCGTAGGTTGGGTTTATGCTCAACCTAATTTAAATCCTATAAATTATCAAATATAATTTATTGTTTATTCGTAAATTCGTATTAATTCGTAATTCGTAACATGAACTCATTTACCAAAAGCAAAATAAACGACACAAAAGAACTGATCGCCTTGGAACTTAAAAAGGCTCGTGTTGATAAAAACCTAAGTCTGGAAGAAGCAGCCAAAAAAATCAATATTAATAAAAAATATCTTCTCTCCCTTGAGGCCGGCGAATTTAACAAGCTGCCGACCGGGATTTACCAAAAAAATTTTCTCCGCGAGTATTCTCAATTCCTGGGGCTTAACGCCGACGAATTACTAACAGTGTTTAACCGGGAGATCAAGCAATACGACAGCGCGCGCGCCAGGCTCTTTACGCGCAAAACGCCTAACGCCCGATTTTTTATTGCTGTTCCAAAAATAATAAGAATTTTTATTATCACCGCGATCATAGCTGTCTGTCTGATATATTTGGCATATTATATAGCCAACATTATTGCTTTGCCGCAACTCACGATTATTTATCCCCAGGAAAACCTAAGCACCGGCCAAACCGCCATAATGGTGTCAGGCCAAACAGAGGCTGAGATCAGCGTGCTTATTAACCAAAAAGAGGTTTTGGCTGATTCAAACGGTTTTTTTAACCTGGAAATCAATCTGAAGCCCGGCCTTAATACCATTACAATAATCGCGCGAAAAAAATACGGCCAGGAAAACAAAATTGAAAGAATAATTCTAATGAATAGCGAGGAATAAAGAGATAAACCGCTTGATTTTTTCATTTGCATTTTAAAAATAAAAAAGCTATAATTTTTATTACTTAACTCATGTTACGCACTTATCACGTAAAAAAAGTTATAATAAATGTAATTTACAGTCAAGGAATTTGAAT
>JAGLPO010000031.1 GCA_023137275.1 Candidatus Parcubacteria bacterium
AATATTTAGCGCGTAAGGTGAGTTACTTAAATATAAAAAACGAAATGTTTATTATATACTATTCGTATATTCGCCCGCCTGCAACGTTGTAGCACTGCGGGCAGGTAAATAATTCGTATATTCGTAATATGAGTAAAGAAAAAACAAATACCAGCGAAAAACTTCAGGCGGCTGAGGAGGCCATGGAGCAAATTAAAACCAAATTCGGCGAAGGCGCGATAATGAAATTCGGCGAAGCCAGAAAATCCAATGTGGACGCGGTCCCGACCGGCTGTTTGTCGCTGGACATTGCCCTGGGAATCGGCGGCGTTCCCCGTGGACGCATTATTGAAATATTCGGCCCGGAAGCGAGCGGCAAAACCACTCTGGCCCAGCATATCGTTGCCGAAGTGCAAAAACTGGGCGGAATTGCCGCCTTTATTGACGCCGAGCACGCCCTGGATCCGGATTACGCCGCCAAGATAGGCGTAAACGTCAAAGAAATGCTTATTTCCCAGCCTGACACCGGCGAACAAGCCTTGGAAATTCTGGAAACCCTTGTCCGCTCCAACGCGGTTGACGTGGTAGTAATAGACAGCGTGGCTGCCCTGGTGCCAAAAAAAGAAATTGAAGGGGAAATGGGCGATCAGCACATGGCTCTGCAAGCCCGGCTAATGAGCCAAGCGCTTCGCAAGCTTACCGGCGTTGTCAGTAAAACAAAAACTGTGGTAATATTTATCAATCAAATCAGGCACAAGATCGGTGTCTTCTTTGGCAGCCCGGAGACCACTACTGGCGGCAATGCTTTAAAATTTTATTCCTCGGTTAGAATTGAGGTGCGCCGCTCGGCCCAGATCAAACAAGCGGATAAAATAATCGGCAATCGCGTTAAAACCAAAGTGGTTAAGAATAAGGTGGCTGCCCCGTTCCGCACCTGTGAGTTTGACATAATGTATAATGAAGGCATTTCTATTTCCGGCGACCTTTTGGACACCGGCGTTGTACACAGTGTGATCAGTAAATCCGGCAACACCTATTCTTTTGGCGATATTAAGCTCGGCGTTGGCCGTGAAAACGCCAAGCGTTTCCTTCGCGCCGACAAAAAATTGATGTCAGAGATAAGAAAGAAAATTATCAGCGAGATCAAAGCGCGGGAAGCGGAAGAATAATAATAAAACGATTTAAATATCAAAAAAACTTAGCCAAAATACAAATGCTAAGTTTTTTTGATAGAAAAAAGAGCCAAGTTTTTTCCAGCTTTTTATTTTTTTCAGAAACAAATCGGTTTCTATAACAGACGAAAAAATCATTCAACTTGACAAGGTAGCTTGCACCACACTTAATAGTGTAGAGCCCATTTTATTTGACAAATTATAAATTTAATGATAGTATAATTTTATATTAAGGCTAGTGTCCGTTAGGATAACTAGCCTATTTATTTGGATTTATAAACAAGTTATGCCCAAAGGGCACTAACAGTAGTCGGGAATACGCCCCAAAGGAAGTGCCCTTGGGGTATTCAAATTCCTTGACTATAAATTACAAACTATATGAGTGAACTATCAAACGCGATCAAACAAATATGCGAAGAAAAAGGCCTGTCTTATGACGCTGTGCTTAATACTATTGAAAGCGCTTTGTCTGCCGCTTATAGAAAGGATTTTGGCAAAAAAAACCAGAATATAGTGGTAGAATTTAATCCGGATACAGCCAAATCAAAAATTTATGACATCAAAACCGTGGTAGAGGATATGCCAGAGGAAGAGGAAGAGGATGGGAGTGAAGAAAAAGAGAAAAAATCAGGAGAGGATAATAAAAAGATTGATGAAGATAAAAAAGCCGTAGAGACGCGCCATGGCGCGCCTACTATGAAGAATAAAGATGAAAATAAAAAAAAGAAAAAGAAAGGCAAGGAAGAAAAAATAGAGAATTCTGAGGACGAGGAAGAAAAACGGAAATTTAATCCTAAAACCGAGATTGAGCTTAGTGATGCTAAGCTGATCAAAAAAACCGCCAAAATTGACGATGAGATAAAAATGAAACTGGAAGAGCCGGAAGGCTACGGCCGAATGGCCGCGCAAACCGCCAAGCAGGTTATTATCCAGCGCCTTAGAGAAGCTGAGCGGGAAATGATATATAATGATTTTAAAGAAAAAGAGCACGAAGTAGTAAGCGGTGTAATACAGCGCCGGGAAGGAAAAATTGTTTTAATTGACTTAGGAAAAGCAGTGGGCGTACTGCCGCCGGACGAAATGATCCAGGGCGAGCGCTATAATTCAGGCGACCGGGTAAAGGTTTATGTTAAAGAGGTTAATTCCCGGCCCAAAGGACCGGAGATCATTCTTTCCCGTACTTCTGATGAGATACTTAAAAAAATATTTTATTTAGAAATTCCGGAAATCTCAAACGGGCTTATTGAACTCAAAAGCGTAGCCCGCGAGGCCGGTTTTCGCGCCAAAGTAGCGGTTTGGACCGATTCGGACAATGTTGATCCGATCGGATCCTGCGTAGGGCAGCGCGGAGCGCGCATCCAGACCATTATTGCCGAATTAGGCGGAGAAAAGGTGGATATTATTCAGTATGACGAAGAGCCGGTAAGCTTTATATCCAATGCCCTTTCACCGGCCAAGATAATTAGCATTGATACAAACGAAAAAGAAATGAAAGCAACCGTTAAAGTTTCTACTGACCAGCTTTCACTCGCGATCGGCAAAGGCGGACAAAACGCCCGCCTGGCCGCCAAATTAACCGGCTGGAAAATTGATATAGTGGAGGACAAGCCAAAACAGACGACAGACGACAGTAAACAGACAGCAGAAAATACTGAGAAACAAGAATCTGATAAAGGCGATGAAAAGAAAATAGATAAGAAAGAAAAAACTGACAAAGAGGATAAAAAATCTAAAAGTAAAGAAAAGAAAGTTGATGAAAAAGAAAAGGACGAAAAGATTGACGATAAAAAGAAAGAAGACAAAAAAATAAAAAAGGATAAAAAAGAAAAGAAGGTTAATAAGGAAAAAGAAGAAAAGAAGATTGACAAGAAGAAAGGCGAGGGGAAAAAGAAAGCTGACGAGGAAAAGAAGGATAAATAAATAATTAGTAAGATTAGTAAGACTGGTAACCTGCTATTTACAAGTTTTACAAGTTTTACAAGTTTTACAAGTTTTACAATATGTCTATCTACGTTATCGGCCATAAGTCGCCGGACTTGGACTCGGTGGCAGCGGCCATTTCTTACGCTAACTATAAAAACAAGCTGGAAAACACAAATATTTATACACCGGCCGTAGCCGGGGAAATTAACCTTGCCACTAAGTTTGCGCTGGATAAATTTAATATTGATAAGCCGGAAATATTAGAAAATGCCAGCGGAAAAAGTGTTATTATGGTTGATCATAATGAATTTGCCCAGGCTGCCTGTGGTATTGAAGAAGCAAAAATAATTGAAGTACTTGATCACCACAAGGTAGTCTTTTCTTATTCTGATCCGATTAATATTACTGTGAGAGCCTGGGGCTCCAGCAACTCAATAATTTATTATTTGTATAAAGAGCAAAATATTAAGATAGAAAAAAATATGGCCGCTTTAATGCTCTCGGCCGTATTAGATGACACGGTTATTACTAAATCCCCGACTTGCACGGAGAAAGATAAAGAGGCAATTACCGAGCTGGCCAACATTGCCGAAATTACTGATTGGCAGGCTTTGGGAATTGAGATCTTTAAAGCCAAATCCAACATTAAAGATTCCAGCGCTTTGGACATAATTAAAAGTGATTATAAAGATTTTGATTTTAAGGCCGGAAAATTCGGCATTGGACAAGTGGAGACAGTTGATTCTGGTGAATTTGAAGGACGCGAAGTTGAATTGCTAAAAGAAATAAAAAAGCTGAAAGAGGATGATAACTATCATACAGTAATATTGTTTATTACTGATATTTTAAAACAAGGCTCTGTGATTCTGGCAGTGAGTGATGAGCCAAAACGAGTGGAAAATGCTTTGGAAATAAAATTTAAAAATAACCAGACTTACAAAGAAGGCTTATTATCCAGAAAAAAGCAGGTAACGCCGATTTTTACTAAAGAATTTGATAAATAAACCCCACAAATCAATAAATTTTATTCACAAATACAACAAATAATAAAAAAATAACAAGTTATGCCCAAAGGGCACTAACAGTAGTCGGGAATATTCAAATTCCTTGACTAAAATTTATTAATTAACTATTTATATACTATGAAAGTTGAAAAAAAGACTCTTGAAAAATCGCAAATTGAGTTAAATATTGAGCTAAGCCTCAATGAATTTAAACCCTTTATTGAGAAAGGGGTGATTAAAATTTCAAAAGATGTAAAAATAGAAGGTTTTCGGCCGGGCAAAGCGCCTTATGATATTGTTAAGCAAAAAGTAGGCGAGATGGCCATTCTTGAAGAAGCCGGGCGCCTGGCTGTTAACGATACGTTAGGCAAAGCCATTAAAGACAACATTGAAAGCCAGCCGGTGGGACAGCCTAAAGTGGATATTACCAAGTTAGCCCCAAACAACCCATTTGGCTACAAGGTAGTTTTAGCTATGCTCCCGGAAGTTAAGCTGGGAAGCTACAGGGACCTTGGAATTAAGCAGAAAAAGGTTGAGGTTAGCGAAAAAGAGCTTGAAAAAATGTTTAATGATTTTAAAGAAATGCGCGCCCAGGAAGTGGCGGTTGATCGCGCTATTCAGGATACTGACAAAATACTTCTTGACATACAAATGTTTTTGGATAATGTTCCGCTTGAAGGCGGGCAAAGCAAAGGCGCGGCAATAATAGTCGGCAAGGATTTTATTGTTGCCGGTTTTGATAAACAGCTTATCGGCGCCAAAAAAGGCGAGACCAGGGAATTTAAATTGCCCTACCCCAAGGATTTTCACATGAAGAATATGGCCAATAAAATGGTGGAGTTTAAGGTGAGCGTCAAAGACGTTTTTGAACGCAAACTGCCTGAATTAAATGATGATATTGCCAAAGGTTTTGGAGTGAAAAATTTGGCTGAATTTAAAGAAAATATGAAAAAAAGCATGCATGCGCAAAAAGAAAAAGAGCAGGCGCAAGCCGCGGAACGGGCGATGCTTGAAAAAATAATTGAGAAAGCCAATTTTGGCGATATCCCGGAAATGCTTATTAAATCCGAGTCCGAGAATATGATGCTTGAGTTGGAGCACGCAATCGCGGAGCAGGGGGGTAAGTTTGAAGATTATTTAACCAATCTTAATAAAACCAAAGATCAACTGACGCTTGATATGCTGCCGGAGGCAATCAAGCGCGTAAAGATCTCTTTGCTGTTGCGCGAACTGGCAGTATTAGAGAAGGTCAAAGCGGAAGACAAAGAAATAGATGAACATATTGCTGACCTGAAGAAAACCTATAAAGATAATAAACAGGCCATGGAGCAGGTTGATACTCCGGAATACCGGACCTATATTACTAATCTGCTTACCAGCCAGAAAGTGATCAATAAACTTAAGGGCTGGAACATACAATACTAATTATGCGCTCAAGTCTGATATAAACCATGATTTATATTATTGACGGGAACAATGTAGCCGGGAAATTAAAAATGCTTAGCAAGGACAATTTTGATAAGAAGCTAATTGAATTAATAAGAGTTTATAACCAAAACAGGAACAGCCCAATACTTCTGGTCTTTGACGGCTGTGAGCAAATGGGCGACAAGGCAGCAATAGACCCGCTGTTTACGGTTCGTTATTCACCGAAAGATGGTTATTATGAATCGGCTGATGATTTAATTGTTGAGATCGTTGAAAAAAATTTAAACCGGAAAAAAGAAGAGATCACAATAATTACCGACGATATTGCTTTAAAAAAAAGAATTGAAAAAGCCCGGGAACGGTTTGGCGGCAATATAATTTTTCAGCAAGCCACTCGCTTTGCTGAAAAACTTATAGCCTTAAAGGTTGAAGCGGATACAAAAGAAGATGGTGAACGAGGTTTAAATAAAGATGAACAGGCAGAAATTAATAAAGATCTCTTAAAACTTTGGCAATAATATTATCAAAAATAAAAATCACCCCGATGACAAAATCGGGGCGATTTTTTTGTGCCCAGGGCGGGAGTTGAACCCGCACGGAGTTGCCTCCAAGGGATTTTAAGTCCCTCGTGTATACCAATTCCACCACCTGGGCAAAACAACAATTAACCATTAACAAATTAACAGTTAACAATTAATTCTTAATTTTATTTTTAGTTAATTGTTAATTGTTAAAAGTTAATGGTTATTCTTGTGGAGATGGCGGGAGTTGAACCCGCGTCTAGCAAGTTTCCAAATAAGCATATTTACGAAAGTAGATCAGTTACATATCTTATTGTAATCCTATAAACTGAACAAAAGCGAATTACAACCAGTTCTCTTTAGTTTCAGCGTAAGCCAAGAACTTCTCTTACGCCTAGCCTGATGTTTATGACACCCTGGGCAAGTTATCAGACATTACTTGTCAGGATGGTCGTCGCTAATTTTTAAGCAACAACTGGCGCAAAAGTAGGAAGGCTAAAAGCCATCTTTACTTTTGCTAATGCGTTTTTGGCATTTATATATTTCCAGGTATTTTTACGTGAGTACCCGGTTTTCACGTTCCGAATGCTTATCGGCAGTCTCACTATCGATTCCCTGCATCCCCGTGTTTTCGCCCTACGGGCGACCCGCACTACAAATGCGGGACATACGAATAAAATGTTATCTATTTAATTTTGTTAATGATCGTATTCTTTTATCAATATCCCGCTTCTTAATTGCTTCCCTCTTATCGTGCTTTTTCTTGCCGCGGGCCAGAGCGAATTTCAGCTTAATCAAACTACGTTTAGTATAAAGTTTTAAGGGTACAAATGTCAAACCTTGCTCTTGTTTTTTGCCAAGCAAACGTTTAATTTCAGCGGACTTTACCAGTAATTTGCGCGGCCGATCCGGATCATAGTCCGTAATAGTGCTGGCTTTTTTATATAAAGGCACATGAGAATTGGTTAAAAATAACTCACCCTGCTTAATAGTAACAAAAGCGCCCTTAAGCGATATCTGCCCGGTTTTTATTGATTTAACCTCATAACCATAAAGAACCAGGCCGGCTTCAAAAGTATCAAGAATTTCATAATCATATCTGGCTCGCTTGTTTATGGCTAATGTAGGCATTTTTAAAATTTATTACATAATTTTTATCTTTCCAGCAGGATTATAATAACATTTTTTATTATTTTTGTAAAGCGATCAAATTAACAAATTACCACTGCCTACTTTATAGAAAGCCTAACTTTTGTTATAATTACTTATAGTAATTTTATAAACCTTAAATTTTTAACTAACTCTATGGCATCAATACGCAAATCAGAAATTCGCAAAGCTTATTTATTAAATAAATACGTAATCATCACCCCTGGCCGGGCTAAACGCCCCCGGGATATTAAAGAGCAAACCGTTATTGAACGCACCTCTCCGTGCGTGCTGTGTCCGGAAAAACTGTCAGCTTACGCCAAAAAACACAAAGGCTATATTAAAGAAAGAATTAATAACAAAAACGGACGCTGGCAGGTAATTTCAATTGATAATGTTTTCCCGGCCGTAACACTAAATAACGACAAGGCTTATGGCGTGCAGGAAGTAATTGTGGAAACCCCGCACCATTCCCCTGAACTGGCCAGCCTTAGCGATCGGCAAATAGAACTGGTGCTGCGCATGTATGCCCGCCGCACCAAGGCCCTGAGCCAAAACGAAAAAATTGATTATGTGCTCTGCCTTAAAAATCAGGGCTCCAAATCCGGAGCCACGATCGTCCATGCCCATTCCCAGGTTTTTGCCACCCATATCCTGCCGCCGGACGTATATGAAGAACTGATGGCCGCCCAATCCTATCAGGTTAAACACCGCTCTTGCGCCTATTGCGACACGATCAAAAAAGAAATGGCTGGCGAGCGAAAAATCTACGAAGATAAATATGTGGCCGTTTTCGCGCCCTATGCCAGTGAGTACCATTATGAAGCCTGGCTCTTTACTAAGCGGCACCTGGATAATATTACCCAGCTAAATAACCGGGAGTTCAGGGCCCTGGCTCACGCTTATAAAATAATTCTCCTAAAGCTCCAGGAGCTGGATCTGTCTTTTAACTGTTTTCTCCATCAGGTTGTATCACGGCGCGACCAGCATTTTTATATAAAAATCCAGCCCCGCGACTCAATTTGGGCAGGGGTTGAGCTGGGCTCCGGCCTGGTGATCAACTCAATACCGCCTGAAACCGCCGCTAAATACTACCGTGAACAGTAAATCTAAAAACAATATTCGATTAAAATTGATTACAAACCAACAAATCAGCTACAAATAACACAAATATTTACTATACCATTATGCTAATAATAAAAATAATTACTGAAATATAATATTTGTAGTATTTGTGAAAAAATTTGTTGGTTTGTAATCTAATTTGTAATCAATAAACATAAATGGCAAACAAAAATAATTACCAATCCTGGCGAAAAGGCAAAAAAAAATACTATATTAACCGCGGCCAGAAAGCTCAATTTACTTTAAAGAAAAAAGCAAGCCGAAAAAACACTTTAAGCGCCAAAAACGGTTTGGTTGTTTTTGGATCAAAAACAAAACAACGGATCTTCTACGGCCTAATAATTTTATTTATGGCCGGCTCTTTGGCTACGCTGTCGTTCTTTGCCTATATTTCCCGCGGAGTAACTGATATTTCTAAGCTAACCGAACGAATTGTTCCGCAAAGCACGCGCATCTATGACCGGACCGGAGAAACCGTCCTATTTGAACTGTACGGCGAAGAAAAGCGGACCCAAGTGCCTTTAATTGAAATTCCGGATTTTGTTAAATGGTCAACAATCGCCATTGAGGATAAAAAATTCTACGAACATGGGGGTATAAGTCTTTGGGGTATCTTCCGTAGTATAGTTTGGAATAAACTCAGAGGCAAGCCAATAGCAGGCGGCTCTACTCTGACCCAGCAATTTGTTAAAAACGCGATTCTTTCGTCCGAACGCACTATCACCCGCAAGCTTAAAGAGTGGATCCTGGCCTATAGGATTGAAAAAACCTATTCCAAAGACGAAATATTAGGCATGTATTTTAATGAGATTCCCTACGGCTCAACCGCGTACGGCGTAGAAGCCGCCAGCCAGCTCTATTTTGGCAAAAGCATCCGCGATATTAATCTGGCCGAAGCGGCTATCCTGGCCGCCCTGCCCCAGGCGCCGAGCAAATATTCGCCTTATGGGCCAAATCGCGATCTATTGATCGGCCGCCAGCAATATATACTTGACCTGATGACTGACCAAAAATTTATTTCCATTGACCAGGCCGACGAAGCCAAGCAATATATTCTTGATTTTCAGCCCCCGGCTTCAAACATCACAGCGCCTCATTTTGTTATGTATGTGCGGGAAATACTCTCTGATAAATACGGCGAAAAAATGGTAGAGCAGGGCGGTCTTAAGGTTATTACCACCCTGGATCTCTACAAACAGGAAATTGCCGAGGAAATAATTAACGAGCATGCCGAAGATAACGAAAAGATTTATCAGGCGACTAACGCCGGCCTTGTTTCTTTGGATCCAAAAACCGGACAAATTTTGGCCATGGTCGGCTCTAAAGATTATTTTAACGACGATATTGACGGACAAGTAAACATTGCCACAAGCCTTCGGCAGCCCGGCTCTTCAATGAAGCCGCTTATATACGCCGCTTCTTTTTTAAAAGGTTATACGCCCAACACCATTCTCTATGATGTAGTAACTAATTTTTCCAATAATAAAAACGAACCCTATGAACCGCATAATTACGATTTGCGTGAACACGGACCAATAACGATTCGCAAAGCCTTGGCCGGCTCCTTAAATATCCCGGCGGTAAAAGCTCTTTACCTGGCCGGCATTGATAATGTTCTGGATTTGGCGCGCGACCTTGGCTATACCAGCCTGGAAGAACGGGACCGTTTTGGCTTATCTCTGGTTCTTGGCGGCGGCGAAGTAAAGCTGCTGGAACACGCCAATGCCTTTGGCGCTTTTGCCCGCGAAGGCATGCTGCATCCGATCACCGGCATTCTCCGGGTTGAAGACAGCGCTGGTAAAACCCTGGAAGAATATAATGAAATTAAAGGTAAAAAAGCGCTTGATTCAAAAGTCGCCCGCCTAATTAATAATATTTTATCCGATAATGCTTCCAGGGCTTACGCTTTTGGCGAACGCAATTGGTTAACGCTCGGAAACCGCCCGGTAGCGGCCAAAACAGGCACCACCAACGACTATCGCGATGCCTGGACAATAGGCTATACCCCGTCAATCGTTACCGGCGTCTGGGTGGGCAACTTTGATAATGCTAAAATGAAGCAGGGCGCGGCCGGCGGCGCGGTGGCGGCTCCGATCTGGCACGATTTTATGGAGCGCGTGCTTGGGGACACTCCGATAGAAAACTTTAAAACCCCGGAAATAAAAAAAACCAACAAGGCCGTCCTGGACGGAGAGATCGGCACGGCCCAGGTTATAAAAATTGATAAAATTTCCGGACTTTTGGCAACCGAACATACGCCAGAGCATCTAATTGAGGAAAAAACTTTTTTTGAACCGCACTCTATTCTTTACTACGTTAACCCAAGAGACCCACTTGGCAAGGCGCCTAAAAACCCGGAAAAAGACCCCCAATTTGAACTCTGGGAGTCGCGCGTCCTTGCCTGGGCCGTTAAAGAACTGGCCAGCTCTACCAGCGCGACCAGCTCCGCGCTCCTGGGCGGTACGCCGCCAACTGAATCGGATAATGTCCACCAGCCGGAAAACATCCCGCAAGTAAGCATTGTTACCCCGGGAAACAACCAAACAATCACAAGCCCCGGCCTTAACGTTCAAATCCAGGTAAGCTCTCCACGCGGAGTTGTCAGAGTTGATTATATTATTAATGACAATTTATTTCACTCAACAACGGAATATCCTTTTAATTTGAATAAAAAGGTTGATTTCCTTTCTAACGGCTTTCATAATCTAAAAATTAAAGTCTGCGATGATGTAGAGAACTGTAAAATACGCGAACTTGAGTTTAATTTAAAGCTGGAAGATCAAACCAACACCGGCCCGGTTGAAATAAACTGGATCTCACCCTCAAGCGGCCTGGCTGTATCCAATATTGATTTTCCGTTAACATTACAAATAAATAACACAAATCCGCGCGCTCTTGCCCGTGTAAACTTATCTTATCTGGCTGAAGGCAAAGACACGCCCGGATTCATTGCCACGGCTGAACCAATTGAAAGCAATCAAATAAGCATTTTTTGGGAAGGTATCCCGGCAAGCGGAACATACACTATTAACGCCGAGGCTGTTACCTGGAGCAAAGAATCAATCCGTCTGGAACCGATTACTTTAATAGTAAATAACATTGATAACTAAAATAGAAAAAAATAAAAAATGTGCTAACTGATTTTCCTCAGTTAGCACATTTTTTATTTTACTGAATATTTCACATCTCTTATTTATTGTTTAATCGGCATAATCACATACAGGTAAGAATCTTCCTTTTCCGGGCGAATAACGCACGGCGTTGCGCCATCAATCACTTCAACGCGCAAATTAGTTGTATCAATATTATTAATCCCATCTAAAAGATAACGATAGTTAATCACAATGCCGTTATCTTTGCCTTTAACGCTTGCCTCCAGATTGATCGTATTTTCTCCAACCTGGCTTGATTCAGACGTAATCGTAACCCTGTTCTTGTCAGCGGGAAAATCCAAATTTACATCATTAATTCCTGTTTTGGAAAAAATCGCCGAGGCTTTAACGGCCCGAACAAATTCAGCCTTATTGATCATTATTCTGGTATCCGGACTGGCCGGAATGATCTGTTCATAATCAGGGTATTGCCCCTCAATCAAGCGCGATACTAATTCAATTGAGCCAAAGGTAAAAAGTATCTGATTCTCGGAAACATATATCTCTACTTCCATATTATCCCGGCCAACCGCTTCCGCTTTTAAATTGGATAATATCCGAATCACTTCCTGTATGGTTTTGGCCGGAATAATTATTCTTTTTTCCGCCTGCCCGTTGGTGCTTAACGGGAGTTTACACTCTGCCAGGCGATAACTGTCAGTCGCGGCTAAGATCAGCTGGTCTTTTTTAAAATTAAAAAGCGCGCCGGATAATTCAACCCTGGTTTCTGAATTAGAGATCGCGAAAACAACCTGTGATAAAGCCTTTTTAAATTCATCCGCGTTTACTTTATAATACTGTTCTTTTTCCACCTGAGGAATTAAAGGAAAGTCTTCGGCCGACTGCCCTTTTATTACGGTTTTATAGTTTTCGCATTGAATTTTTAGTTTGTTTTCTTTTAAATCAATATCAATTTTTTTATTCGGCAGCAAAGAAATATATTCGCTGATCACTTTTGAATCCACGGTATAAACACCTTCTTTTTCTACCTTGCCGCGCACGGTTGACACAATTCCAATTTCCAGATCGGTGGCAATAAAACGAATATTCCTACCCTTAACCTCAAGCATAATATTATTCAAAATCGGCAAATTAACGTTTTTGCCGGCTATATGGCTAACCGTGTTTAAACAGCTTTTTAAATTTTCTTGTAAACTGGATATCTTCATTGTTACGAATTATTAGTTACTAGCTCACCTTACGCACTAAATATTTTTACCTTAGAAAAAGTTATACTTTATGTAATTTAAACAAAAATGCTAA
>JAGLPO010000032.1 GCA_023137275.1 Candidatus Parcubacteria bacterium
TCAGTATATCCAGGACTAATCAAAACAATAAAAAGGAAAATTTAATAAAAGGCATAATAGCGAATAAAGGTGTAGCACGTGGAAAAATTAAAATTGTAAATATTGTTGAAGATTTGAACAAAGTAAATAAAGAAGATATATTGGTTGCCCCAATGACTTTTCCAAGTTTTATTTTAGCAATGGAGAAAGCCTCTGCTTTTATAACAGACGAAGGCGGTATTTTGTGCCATGCCGCTATAGTAGCGCGAGAGATGAACAAACCTTGCATTATTGGCACGAAAATCGCTACTAAAGTTTTGCGTGACGGGGATCTGGTGGAGGTTGACGCGGATAAGGGGGTTGTGAAGATAATAAAAAGAGCGAAAACTTAAATTAAACTTGACTTTACTTTAAGTTTGATATAAAGTAAAATTAAGTTATAAAATAGTAATAAGAATATGGAAAAAATAGTGTATAAAAGAGAAATTGCGGACGAAATTATTAAATATCTTTTTACCCGGGATATTATTGTTTTGCATGGAGCAAGGCAGGTAGGCAAGACATTTATACTTTATTGGCTGCGAGATTATTTAAAAAATAAGAAAGAGTTAAGCTATTATATTGATTTAGAGGATTCCCGTTTTGTAAAAATTTTAGATGCCGGACCGGATGAATTTATCAAGCATTTAAAAGAAGAAGGCCTGAATCCTGAAAGCGGAAAATTATTTATTTTTATAGATGAAATTCAATATTTGGCTAATCCGTCTTCTTTTTTAAAGTTAATGGCTGATCATCATCAGAATATTAAGCTTATTGTATCAGGATCTTCCAGCTTTGAAATAAAAAATAAATTTAAAGATTCTTTAGTTGGAAGAACGGTTAATTTTGAGATTTTTAACTTATCTTTCAAGGAGTTTTTATTTTTTAAGAATTATGCTTTTAACGAAAAGAAAATATTTACCGATAAAAAGATTAATGAATTAAAAAAATTATTTAAGGAATATGTTCTCTTCGGCGGTTATCCGGGAATTGTTTTAACATCGGAAATTGATAAAAAAGAAAAATATTTGCAGCAAATCATTGATACTTATGTTAAAAAAGACATTAGAGATTTGGCTGATATAAAAGATATAGAAAAATTTAATAAGTTATTGGAAGCTTTGGCATCCCAGAGCGGAAGTTTATTAAATGTTGCCGAACTGTCAAATACCTGCCGCATCGCCAAGCAGACAGTGGAAAAATATTTATTTATTATGGAAAATACTTATATTATTAAATTAGTCAGGCCGTATAGCAAAAATATCCGCAGCGAACTTTTTAAAACGCCAAAAATTTATTTTTATGACAGCGGCTTGATGCAGATGCTGTGGCTTAAGGATTTGCAGAAAGAGATTATTGGCAATGTGTTTGAAACCAGTATTTTCGCGGAATTAGTAAAAAAATACGGACAAATCAATCTATTTTATTGGCGGACAAAAGACAAAAAAGAAATTGATTTTATTTTAAGAATTAAAAATAAGATACTGCCCGTAGAGGTAAAATTAAATTTTGCCAAATTTAATTTATCAACTATAAAGTATTTTAATAAAAAATACGGGATAAATGATTACAGGGTGGTTGGATTAGAGGGTGATTTAAAAAATAATTTTTATATTTATCCATGGGCAGTATGATTTGTAAGGTCGCTACCAAAGTTTTGCGTGATGGGGATTTGGTTGAGGTTGACGCGGATAAGGGGGTTGTGAAGAAAAAATAAAAAATTTAGGTTTAGAGTTAACTCTATACATAAAAAATTATTGATAATTAATTACAGAGTCTTGCCCGTCATCGCTGCCCGCCCACAGCTACGCAGTTGCTGGCGGGCTTGCAGGCGCGGATAAGCATGTTGCGTGTTATGTGACGTTATGAAATTTCAAGCAATAGACAAAAAAATTAATTAACAAGAGCAAAAAAATAAAGATAAAATTCTTATAGTTACGGCCCATAACTGGTTTTCTTCATTGCCTTAATTACTGGCGTGAAAATCGCGACTAAAGTTTTGCGTGATGGGGATTTGGTGGAGGTTGACGCGGATAAGGGAGTTGTTAAAATTTTAAAAAGAAATAATGTCAAAAATTTATTTAACAAAAGAATATGAGCGAGATATAAGCCTAGTCATTGAATCTTTGTGGGCACAAAGATTGGTTAGGTTTGTTCCTGAAAGATTGGGCAATGAATCTCCCTATGAAATTTTTATTGTATTCTATGTAACTTCGGAAAATATGCAAATTTGGGAAAATTCGGAAGCGCTTTTGTGGTATAAAAATTGTCTTTTGGAGAAAAATCTTAAGGGACTTACATTTATAAAAAATATTATTTTTAATTATAAAAAATTACTTCTAGAAATAGAGAAATATTGGAAAAGTGGCTCTACTTCAGACGAGATTATTCTTAAAAAATATATGAAATTGGTTGCGGAAGCAAGCGCTTTTTTTTCCGCGTGGTATTATTCACTTATTGACGAAAGAACCCCGGAGAATATTCGCAAATTTTTATTTGATATTAGAAGTGATGATGAATTTTTTGCCAGCAATGATGTTTTTATAAAAGATTGCCTAGAAGATTTAGGAATAAGCAGAGATTTAGCTAACTTAATTTTTCCTGAAGAATTTCCGAATCTGCCCGACTTGGATGTGCTTGAAAAAAGGGCAAACGGAACAGTTTCTATTAATGGAATTAAAAATTTTATTACAACGCTTAAGCAGTTTTCATTAAAACATCCAGAGTATTGTTTTGAAGGGTTAAATGATAATTTAGCGGGAGTTCAAGAGATACGTGGGCAAATTGCTTTTAAGGGCAAAGCGCAGGGAAGGATAAAAATAGTTAAAAATAAAAATCAAATGTTAAAAGTGAAGTGTGGAGATATTCTTGTTTCGCCCATGACGACACCTGACTTTTTGCCTGCCATGAAAATTGCTTCTGCAATAGTAACAGATGAAGGCGGAGTAACTTGCCACGCCGCTATCGTCGCACGTGAATTAAACAAGCCCTGCATCATCGGAACGAAAATCGCTACTAAAGTTTTGCGTGATGGGGATTTGGTGGAGGTTGACGCTGATAAAGGAATTGTTAAGATTTTGAAAAGAGGGAAATAATTTTTTCTTTTTATCCACATAGCCCTTTGGGCTAGTTGGAAAGTTTAAAGTTCATAAAGTTCATAAAGTTTAAAGTTTTTAAAGTTCGTAAGTAAATAGCTAATATTAGTTTATTAGTGTTTTTTTAATTTAGGCAATAGAATGTTGTTGAATTGAAAAATATTACTTGAAATTTAATGGGTAAATGTGATATAATATATATAGATTTTAGATTTTAAAAAATCCAAAAATCAAAATCTCGACCCCCGAGATTTGCTAAAATTAAACAAAGTCAAAAAACTCACCTGATGACCAACACGGATGAGAAAAATTTAATTTCTTTGAAAGAGGCTGCCGCCTTAACCGGCTATTCGGCTGACTATATTGGCCAGATGATTCGCTCTGGCAAAATACCTGGCAAGCAGGTGTTTACAGGTCTGCAATGGATGACAAGCGCCCAGGCTATAAAAGATTATCGCCAGGCCAGTAAAACCAAAAAACCGGAGACGCTGAGTGATAAATTTAAACTAAAAAGACGCAAGCTATTTATGGAATTAGATATCTTGCGTCTTTTTTTTACAACCTTTAAATCAGCCATTCCCTTGCTTATAATTGTAATGATTTCTTTTGTCGCTTTATTTACCTTTATCGTGTTTTCTATATTTGATCCCCAAACAGAAACAAAAAACTCTCCTTCTTCGTCAGAAGCAATAGAATCTTTTGTTTTTTAATAACTTATGTTACGCGCTTATCACGTAAAAAAAGTTATAACTAATATAATTTAAACAAAAACGAGGATAAAAACAAGTTTTATCTTAGCATTTTTGTTTAAATTATATTAGTTATAACTTTTTCCAAGGTAAAAATGTTTGGTGCGTAAGATGAGTCTATTGAGTCTAATAAATCCCCATGCTTAGTTTAAAGTACAATTTAATTAAATTGTTACAGCGTATTTTTGGTATTACGCCAGCCGTTTCAAGATGCAAATTATTTGTGTCCCTGGGTTGGCGTTTTATTATTGTTTTTTATTTGTTTATTCACATAATTCTTGGCCAATCGCCGATCAAGGCTATTACAAAGTATTTAGGAGCGGAAGACAATGAGATCGCAATAATAAAGCTGTATGCCGGGACAAGCCGGATTTCCTATGATGACGAAACTAATTTAGGCTGGAAAAATAACGACGCGGTGATCGGTTCGCCTGATCTGCCAGGCAGCGCGGATACAAGCGATTTTAATGATTCAAATTCCAGTTTGTATATTGGCGGTAGTGAAAAATTGGTGCTGGGCGATTTTTGGTTCCTTGCAGATCCGGAAATATATATTCCAGAGGAGCAGGAAGCCGAGATTGAAATAATTCCCTCTCCCCCGGCCCCTCTCCCAGACGGGAGAGGGGAGACAGAAGAGAATATTTCGTTATCAACTGAAGAGTTAATTCAGGAAGAAATTATCGCCAGCACTACTGTGGAAGAAGTAATTTCCAGCTCAACAGAAGATGTAGTCGCTACCAGTACGGAAATTATTACGACCTCAACAGCCATTCTCTACCTCACCCCCAGCTCCTCTCCTTCTGAAGGAGAGGGTGGCAGAGAAGAAGATATAGAAATAATTGAAGAAAAAGAAGATCGAGAGGTTGAAATATTTGAGCCTGACTGGGCCACTACGACTATTATTGAAGTTGAGGTTGCTACCAGCAGTGATGAAGATTTAATGACTATTAATAATTGGACGGATTTTTTTAATACCTTATCTTATGTTCCTCAAGCCAAGGCTCAGGAATTTATTATTGATGAGATTGCTAGTTTAAATGAGTTAGGAGAATTAAAGGAGGCTAAGTTGGTTATGTCTTTTGCTTTGGATCAGGTATATCGGCGCGGTGAATTTGTTCCGTTCAGTAGTGAGTTTGAGTCTGAAACAATACAGATAATAGCAACCAGCAGTGAAGAAGAAATTGCTACCAGCACCCAACCCTCTCCCCCGACCCCTCTCCCAGACGGGAGAGGGGAGCTAGAAGAAAACAAACAGGCGAGTAGTACAGATGAGATTTTTGAAGTTGAAGATATAAGCAGCACAAGCATAGAGGTTATAAATGAGATTGACTTGGCATCAAGCACTATTGATTTAAGTTCCAGCACAGCTACGGGTATATTAAATAATATTTTTGGAATAAATGAGGCAAAGGCGCAAAACCAGCTTTTAGAGGACGCTAAGATCGCGATCTGGTATTCTCTGGGTGAAAAGAAAGAAATCGGCGCTGGTGAAGATTACGCTGATGAACAGATTTGGCAGCTCTTAGATGTTTTAACAGCAAAAAAATTGTCTAATCATTTAAACAACGGTTATTTTGAATTTAAGGCTGATTTTCTTACTTCCTGGGAGCAGATTGAGAATCTGGAAATTAAATTTGAAGGCTTATTGGAAAATGATCAGGGGGTAGTTGCTTATGTTGACAGTTTTTGGGTGGAGGCAATGTATGATCCGGAAACAGAGCTGGAAAAAGTAAACAAGCGCGAGCGCTGGGAAAACGCGCTGGAATTATTATCAAATAAATTGGACTTTCAGATTGATAAGGGGGGAGAATTAAGCTTTAAATATAATAAAAGTGAAACAAAGGTTTGGGATACATTGTTTGAAATAGCCGGCTTGTCAAATTTTTGGCAGGACGTGGATATAAGCGCCTGGCTCGTGGATAGCGAAGGTAAGATCATTGAAACTCCGCTGATCATTTTATTCCAGCCGGATGGAGAGTTTGTAGTAAATTTGCCAAATGGCATGCGGCAGTTAAAACCCGGAACCTATACCATTAAATTTCATATTGAAGATTTTTCCAATAAAGAAAAAGAAATACTTGATCTGACGCAAAGTTTTGTTTGGGGTGTTTTGGCATTGAATTTTGACCAGGCGTCATATTTGCCTGATGAGGAAGCATATATTCAGATGGCGGCATTAAATGAAGAAGGGCATACTATTTGCGATGCCGAGCTAAGCCTGATAATCACTTCTCCTTATGGCAATGTAAGCCGCTTATTTACCAAAGAAAACAGCATTATCAGCAGTGTTAGCTGCGGAGCGAATAACGTAACAGATTTGCCTGATTATTTCGCGCGTTATGAAACCGCCGAGTCCGGCCTTTACACGGTTGAACTGGAAGCGCGTACCGAGAATGGAATTAAAAATATGATCGACTCTTTTATTGTCCAAGATCAGCTGCCTTTTATTATCAAACGTTTTGGGCCGACGCGCATATATCCCTGGGCAGACTATGAAATGAAAATAAACATTAAGGCTAATGAGAATTTTATAGGCGATATAAGCGAAACAGTGCCAAACTCTTTTAGAATAGTAGATCAAAAACTAAGTAATAATAACCAAGGCTATGAGTTAATAAATTTTGAAACTGAAAAAACCATGGTTTGGCAGAATGTTCGCCTTGAAGCTGGTGATGAAATAGAAATTGTGTATAAATTTGACGCGCCCAATATATCGCCTGAATTTTTTCTTCTAGGACCGCTTGAGTTTCATAATTTATACAAAGAAGATTCAATACCGGTTTATAAGGAGGCGCGTTCCTGGCAAATTGCTTCTGACGCGCAGACCGCATTTATTGTTTCCGAGTCAATCGCGATTGACACTGGCACGACCTCAACCATTCTTTGGGAGGAGGCGGTATCAATTGCCTCGTCATCTTTTATAGGCGGTGAAACATATTTTATTTATGTTACTTCCGGTTTTTCCGGCTCTACGATCAGTGTATCAACCGATTTTGAAATTCTTTATGATACAACGGCGCAATATACCGGCCTTGTTGAAGGGCCGGGTGACGCATATGACGCTAATCAAGTTTCCTGGTTTGATGTTTACACCATGCCGGCTACTCCGGAGGATGTGATTCTGCAATACCGCGCTAACTCGGGCGCGTCCTACGCTCTGAACGCGCAGATCATTGCGATTAATTTAAGCGAGATTGGCGCCAGTAACTATGCTTATAACGAAAACACGACTAATTACACTCATACTACCGCCATGTCTGCCCGGGCCAATGTTATTTTAAGCCAGGCTGACGGAGCTAAAGATTGGCTGGTGTTTGGCATGGAAGAAGTGCAGGGAATAAATATCAGTAGGAGCTATGAGGGTGAAATTTTTGACGGTACCAATTCGTATATGTTGCATAATCGTGAGCCGGAAAACGCGCTGGAATTAATTCCTTATGTTATTATGCGGTCGTTTAACGACGTGGCAACCAATACTGTCTATAGTATACGGGTGCGCGATGACCAGGCCGGAGTAAATATTCATGATACAAGCAGGGTGTTTGCCCTTAATTTGGACGCGTTTGAAAGTTTTAAAACTTATTACGCTGACGTTAATACGACAATTGCCAGTGCTCCAAGCTGGACCGAGGCCGGCAATCTTAATTCAGGCGGTAACTATACGCCTGATACCAGCGGCGATCAGCTGATTTTTGCTTCTTTTATTAATGATGTCGGTTCCGGGTCGGATGGAACAGATGATCGTTTGCAGGTGAATAATACTACTGTGCCGACAAACTGGAGCTGGGTACAGTCGCCGACAACAAACCGCACCTCTTATGACGCGACAGACCAGATACTGCAAAATATCGTTGCCAAAGTGGCTATCCCGGATACCGGCCAGGCGATTGATTTGAGCGCCAGTGCGATTGTCGGAACCGCTCAGGTCATTGATGAGGTCAGCATTACCGTGTTTAGTATGAAATTAAAGTCAATTAACACGCCCACCGGCACCTTTAATGCAGCTGTTCAGCGCATGGACGGCTCGGGCGTAGTTGATATTTCAGTTGATATTAACGATGGGGACGATGATGATTGCCGCGTTAAGATAGAGTATATTTTGGGCTCGGACTGCGGCGGACTGCCTGATTATCCGACGCTTGATACCGTTGACATTAATACAGAGGCAACTTATGGCGATCCGGAGATAGACAATAATCATTCTTATCAGGTCGGGACTTCCGGCGCTATGATATTAACCAATACCGCTACCAATACGGTTGAGTTTGACTGGCTTAGCGCCGCAGACCTTTCCAGCGGTGATACCACTTATTGTTTGCGCTTAACCGCTAATGACAATATTTATGACCAGTCACCGGTTGCTACCACTACTCTAACAATTGATAACGTGGCCCCAAGTTCTCCCGGGCCTTTAGGCTATGTGGACCGGACCGGGACGACTACTACCCTATCTCTAAACTCAACTACCACTGAAACTAATTTTCTTGACTATATAATATATTACAAAATTTATGATGGCAGCAATCCGGATGAATTAGATACGCAGTGGGCTTCAAGCAGTGATCTTAATCTTGATCACATTTTATTTAATACCGCGACAACAACCAAAATAACCGGCCTTATTGCCAGCACTACTTATAGTTTCGCGATTTGGGCTTATGATCAATACGGAAATAAGGCCAGCTCAAGCCGGATTGAAGTGACAACCAATGACGCGCCCACGGCGATTTTTAATCAGGCAGATACCAAGCAGCGAATTGACGGCTCAGGCATAGTTGATATTTCAATAGAAGTAGATGATAATAATAATCAGGATACCGTGAAAGCGCGCATTGAATTCGCGACCGGCACCACTTGTTTATTTGCCGGCCCGGGCGACCCGACTATTGATATTAACAATGTTACGGCTGATTTTAACCCCCCAACAATTGATAATGATAATGCTTATCAAATTGGCACAACCAGCGGCTGGATCAAAACCTCGCCGGGTTCTAATACGGTTACCTTTGACTGGTTAACCAAAACGGCTATGCCAAACGCGGATGATAGTTATTGTTTGCAGATAATTGTTAATGATCGTTTTGATGACCAATTGGTTCCGGCAACTACCACTATTACGCTTGATAATGTTAACCCGAATTCAACTGGAAATTTGACTGTTGGTGAGGTTACTATGGATAGTATTGCCTTGATCTATGCCACTAATACCCCGGGGACTGACACTAATGAGCCCGCGAGCGATGCTTATCAAATTTTTCGCAAGCAAGGAACCAGCGGCGTGACCGTAAATAATATTGAGCATCATAGCGCGGATTTAAACGCGTATAATTATAGCTCGGCCACTTCTACTGTTGTCAGCGATCTGGAAGCAAATACCTGGTATGTGTTTAACATCTGGACCCATGATAATTTTGGCAACCGGGCCACTGCGACCGAGATCGCGGTCAAAACCAATGCCAGTTTGTCTAATGATTCATTGGTTTTTACTAATCCTTTAACGCTTGGGCCAAATAATAATATTGCTCTGGCCGGGACAACGACCGAATGGAACATTCAGGCCGTGGTAAGCGAAACTAATGGCTGGTACGCGATCAGTTCAACCACGCTGAGGCTGGCTGATAATAGCGACAACACCGCGCCTTATAATGACCTTAAATTCAGATGGAACCAGACCACGCAAAGTTTCAGTGAAGTCGGTAGTGATATATTGGGGGCGATTACTTTGAGCAATAACAGTACTTCAACCTGCGCGATTAATACCTGCACCCTTGATTTTAAGCTTGTAATTAATAAAAATTTCGCTTCCAGCAGCGTTGATTATACAGCTGAGCTGATCAGCGATAATGATTCCGGCATGATTGATTCGGACACTTACCCGGATTTTTACCAGGTCCGCTTTCCCTATGTCGCGCAGATCCATTATCTTTGGCGCTATGACGATGGCGGCGAATAAGGGTAGTTGAAAGTTTATAAAGTTAAAAGTAGAAAGTTAAATGTTTGAAAAGTTACAACAAAAAAATATTTTTAAAAAAATATTGATTGCTTCAATAATGTTTTTGTTGTTTTTTAGCCTTAATGTTTCCTGGGCAGCGGAAAAGAGGCAGATGCGAAGCGGTTTGGAATTTGGTTTGCTTACGGATAAAACGAGTTTTAGTATGAGCGAAGAAGTGGAGCTGGATTTTGAATTTAAGAAGCAGCGTTATGGTATAAAAAGAATTGGCGCCTGGTTCAAGGGTTTGGTGGCAGACGAATATAAGGATACCGGAATCAGATCAAGGTTGGTTGATCAGGAAGGGGAAGTAGAGATTGAATATAATAAAAAGGGGGAATTTAAAGTTAAGTTATCAGATACAAGCAAGTTGCGGCCGGGCAAATATGAATTGGAAATAATTATTCAGGATGAAAGTTTAACAAATGGTAAAGAGATTATTTTTACTCAGGATTTTACCTGGGGAGTGTTGGCTTATAATTCTAATAAATCAATATATAAACCGGGCGAAGATGCTTATTTGCAGTTCGCGGTCTTGGATGATAATGGTGATACATTATGCAACGCGGATTTAGAGGTGATAATTGACGAGCCGGGTTGGGGCAAAAAAGTTTTATCAACCAAAGACGGTTCAATAATTCGCAATCCTGAATGCGGACCGAATAATGTGATTGACAAGCCGGATTATTTTGCCAATTATCAAGCCGATGATATTGGGGAATATAAATTGACGATCACAGCGTTAATTGATAATGGTAAAAGGCAGATTAATGATAAGTTTGAAGTTAGAAAAAACGCGTTATTTGAAATTGAGCGGGTTGGACCGACCAGGATATATCCAGTGGCGGATTATAGTATGAAAATATTGGTAAAAGCTAATGAAGATTGGCAGGGAGATTTAATTGAATCTGTACCGAATGAATTTGAGGTAAAGACAGCAGACAGCAGACAGCAGACAGCAGAAATTAAGGAGGAAAATGGTTATAAAAAAATTATATGGAAAAATGTTCAAATGAAAGCCGGAGAAACGATTGAGTTAAATTATGAGTTTGACGCGCCGGATGTATCGCCTGAGTTTTATTTGTTAGGCCCCCTGGAGCTTGTAAATAATTCAAAATTCAAAATTCGAAATTCAAAATTCAGCGAAGCAAGGCAGTGGCAGATCGCGGCTGACGCGTTAAATGTGTTTGAGGCTACTGGCGGTTATGGGTTTGGCTGGACCAATCCGGAAAGAGCCTGGGATCGCAGTAATGATAATTACGCGATTCGTGATATTCCCCGCAAAAGCGCGGATGATTCGGCTAATTATCTTTATGCCACTTCGTCTGATGCGATCGCGCAAAACGGCGTTATTACCCTGGTGGAGATCGGAGTAGAGGGGATTGTGGAAGATATAACGGATAATAGTGTTTTTGTGGCGCCGGTTTTTAATGGTTTTTCAACCGGAACCCCTAAGGAAATCAGCGGGACGCGTTTGGGCGGCGCGGATGATAATTCTACCGACTATGAAAATATTACCGGCGATTTAGCCGGACCGGGAGCCAATAGCTGGACATGGGAAGATGTGGAAAATTTGGACATAATGGTTTATGGCTATAATATGGACACTGGACAGGATCGCCAAATATATATTGATCAGATTCGCATCCAGGTTACTTATAACGAGCCGCCAACCGGCACCGGCCTTTCAGTAGTTCCCAAAACCGATGGCTCAGGAGCCGTTGATATTGAGATAACGGCTGATGACCCGGAAGATGATGATTCCCGGATCAAAGTTGAGTACGCGGCCGGTACGGATTGCAGTTCACTGAGTTTGTCCACGATTAATTCAAGCGTTAGCGCTGATTATGGCACGGCGCCGGATGTTGATAATAATTACCCTTACCAGATCGGCACAACCAGCGCCTGGGTGCTGACCAACGCCGGGGCTAATACTGTTTATTTTGACTGGCTATCAAAGAGCGACGCGCCAACAGCTGATGGGACTTATTGCGTACAGGTTACGGTTAATGATAATTTACAGGATCAGTTGGTGGTAGCTACTACCACCATAACTTTAGATAATGTGGCGCCGCAAATAACGAATGTGGTGGTATTGGACCAAATGTACGCGATTGGCGACACTATGACGGCTACAATTACGGTTGTGTCCGATACTGACACCTATACCCTGGCTACTACTTCGTTTAATTATGCCACCAGCGCCAGCATCAATTTAATCAAAATAAATAATACAACTTATACAATAGACCACACAATAACAACGGGAGATACAGATCGTTCAACCGGAACGATTCCTTTTTGGGTACAGCTTAGAGACAGCTATGGTAACGCAAACACGGAGTATATTGGCAATTTAACTAACGGCTCTATTGACGCTAATGCCCCAAGTATAAGTTCGGTCATTACACAAGATTTAATGTATGCAATCGGTGATACTTTAACTGCCACTATCACGGTCACGGCTGACACTGATATTTTTCAACTGGAACCAAGCTCTATTAACAAGGCCACCAGTTCAACCGGAAATTTTACAAAGATAAATAATACTACTTATACGCTTACTTATAATATCCAGTCTGGCCACACTGATCGCGCTACCGGCACTATTCCCTATTGGCTGGCTTTGATGGATAATTACGGAAATATTAATACTCCTTTTACAGGCAGCCTAAGCAACGGCTCAATGGACGCGAATGAACCGGTGATCCAGGCGGTTTATATTACCAATGGAATTTATAAAATCGGCAGCGATATTGATATTATTATTGATACAACCGAATCAGGCTTGCGCCTTGGAATAACTACGATAAATGGGCAAGCAACGCATTCTTTTATAGATAATACTGATACAACTTATGGAACGGTTTATACAATAAGCGAAGGTGACGCGGATCAGACATCCGGAAATATCCCGATCAGCGTTATAATGCGGGACGCTCATGGCAATAACAGCGCTGCTAAAAACTTGGCTGAAACAAACAATGCTTCGGTTGATGCTAACAAACCAAATATCACTGCGATTGAAATTCCTGATTTAATTTATAAAGTGGGCGACACCTTAACTGCCACAATTACGGTTATATCAGATATTAATGAATATTCTTTGGGTACTTCATCTATAAACCAGGCAACCGGCTCAACCGGTAATTTGATTAAAATTAATAATACTACCTATACTCTTGATTACACGATCAATGAAGGGGATACGGACCGGCCAGCCGGCACGATCCCGGTTTCTATTATGCTTAAGGATCAGGTGTTGCAGTATAACGACCCGGCTTCCACTACCGTAAGTGTTAACACGGCTTCAATTGACGCCAATTCACCGGTCATAAAAGCAGTTAGCTTTATTCCATCCTTGGGAGTGCTTAAGGTCGGTGATAAAGCGACTTCAACCTTGACGGCAACTAATTCTGAGGCCGGCTTGTTTGTAGTAACCGCGACAATCAATGGCAAGGATGCATCCAGCACATTTAATGATATTGGCGGGGGTGATTATGAATTGGTTTACACGGTTGCGGAGAATGACACTGACCACCCGGATAATGATGATTTGCCGGTTTACTATGTGCTTAGGGACGCGGCAGGCAATGAATCCGCGGCTTACGCTACCGCTGACCCGGACAACCGCCCGGGCGTGGACGGGCATAAGCCAATAATTTCAGATGTATATTTTAACATCACCTCCGGCGTATTAAAAATAAACGACATTGCCACCGCGACAATTGTTTCGGACGGAACCGGCTACAATACCGGAACAATAACTATAAATGGCGTGGACGTTAGTTCCACTTTGGCTGCTTCCAGCACCAATAACTACACTGTTACTTACACGGTAGAAGAGGGGCATACGGATATTTTAGACGCAAATGATCTGCCGATCAGTATTAGCTTAATTGATAATGCCGGAAACGAAAGCGTTGCATATGAAACCGCTGACCCGGACAACCGCCCCGGAGTGGACGGACACAAGCCAATAATTTCAGATGTATATTTTAACATCACCTCCGGCTGGCTAAAGGTTGGTGATACGGCCACCGCGACAATTGTTTCTGGCGGGACTCTTTACAGCGCCGGCACGATCACGATCAACAACGTGGACGTGAGTTCCAGTTTGGCAGCGGCAACCGGAAACAATTATACAGTTGCTTATATTGTCAGTGAGGGGGACATGGATGTTAATGATAGCGCTGATCTGCCGATAAATATCAGCCTTCTTGACACGGCTGGCAATCAAAGCGATGCCTACATTACGCCTGACGCAGCTGGTCGGCCCGGCGTGGACGGGCATACACCGACCGTGCCGGGCAATTTAAGTTTTATTGGCCATAACAATGATTCAATAATAATCCAGTTTGGCGCTGTTTCAAGCGATACTTATTTTGAAGAATATAAAATTTTCTATAAACAGGGATCAAGCGGGGTCACGGAGAACGACTTGGTTCACGCCTCAAACACGGACCAGAATCTGGGAGAAGAAGATTTTGACGGCTATTCCACTACTACAATCAGCGGTTTGGATTTAGGCACCGATTATGTATTTAATATCTGGGTTTATGATATTGCCGGCAATGCCACCAGCGCCGCGGTTGAGCTTACAGCCGGCACTAATTACGCGCCCGGCAATCCCGCGGCTTTAACGCAATTAAAAAGTGATGGCAGTACGTCGGTTTCTAACGGGCAATGGACCAATGAAGACAGTATTCGTTTGCAAGCCAGTGTTAATGATACGGAAACAGACTCTACTATTACTTTTTATTTTGAGATCGCTACCAGTACTGACGCTTTTAATAATTCCACAACCAGTCCTTGTGCGTTTGACGCTGGTTGGGATGTCTGCGGTTCTAAAGTTTGGGCTACAAGTTCAGCAGCGGGTGATTATAGCGTAAGTCCTTTTATTGCTTATGCCAGCTCAAGCGCGCTTTATGATTCTGTGGTCGGTTATAAATGGCAGGTAATGGCCTGTGATGAATATAATGCCTGCTCAGCATGGGTAGACGCGGGCAGCGACCCGAATTTCAAAGTTGACAATACCGTTCCCGGAACGCCGAGTAATTTAAGCGAAGAGTCTAAAACCAGTACTGAGATTACGCTTGATCTGGGCACAGGGGTAATTGAAGCTAATTTCCAGGAATATATCATTTATTATAAGCAAGGCGCTTCAGGCGTAACTGAATCTGATTTGCAGCATAGCTCCAGCTCGGACGAGAATTTAGCGGATCGGCTTTTTGACGGTGAAAGCACGACCACGGTGGAGAATTTGTCAGCCGGTATTCAATATGTTTTTAATATCTGGGCTTATGACGAAGCCGGCAACAAGGCGCAAGCAACAGAAGTTTCCATTACAACCAACTCGGCCAACAATAAGCCAACCGGAATAATTAACTCGGCAACGCAAAAAATTGACGGTACCGGACGGGTTGATATTTCAATTGAGGCTGATGACCAGGACAATGACGATACGCTTCGGGCCTTGATTGAATATGAAGCCGGATCAAGCTGTACTTTTAGCCCAGGCGCTAAAGCCACAATTGATACCAATAATATCAGTGTTGACAATTTGCCCGCGCCAAACGTTGATAATAATGCGAGCTATCAAGTTGGCACAACCAGCGCCTGGATACTTACTTCGCCCGGGTCAAACACGGTTAATTTTGATTGGAAGAGCGCTGTTGATGAGGGGGCGGCTGACAACACTTATTGTTTGCGGCTGACAGTAAACGACGGCACTTATAACCAAAGCGTATTAGCAACCACTACTTTAACACTGGACAATGTTAACCCAACGGCTCCGGGTCAGCTTACTACATACAGTACCTCAACCTATAGCGCGATCATAAATTTTGGCGCCGGCAGCATTGACACCAATTTTGACCATTACGAAATGTATTACAAAGTCGGTACTGGCGGTGTAACCGTAAATAATATTGAGCATATTGATTCTAATCTTGATACGCAAAATTACGGCGGCGCCGGCGATACGACCATTAGCGGTCTAAGCGCCGGCGTAACTTATACGGTAAATATCTGGGCTTTTGACGATTATGGCAATAGAGCGACCAGTACGGAAATTACGTTCACCACTAACCAAATTCCTAATAATCCCGCGACTTTAAAACAAACCAGAACCGACGGCGCTACGCTAATTACTAACAGCGATTGGACCAATGAATCAAGTGTTCATCTCTCGGCCAGCGTAAATGACGATGATGCGGGGGAGACGATCACGGTTTATTTTGAGATCGCTTCTACCACTGATGCGTTTACAAATTCAACTTCAAGCGCTTGCGCGGCTGGCGCGTCTTGGAGCAGCTGCTCAAGTCGTGTTTGGCAAGTGGTGTCAAGCCTTGGGGATTATAGCGCCACACCATTTATCGCGACTATTACTCCGTTAAACATTCCTAACGAATACACTGGATTAAAATGGCAGGTGATTGCCTGCGACTCGGAAAATGTTTGCAGTGAGTGGGTTGATGCCGGAGCAGACCCGAATATTAAAATTGACACCAAGTCGCCGAGCGAGCCCGGGCAATTAAGCTTAAATAGCTATGATTATAATAGTATTACTTTGGATTTTGACTCAGCGAGCATTGAGGATAATTTTCTTGAATACATAATTTATTATAAACTCGGAACCAGCGGAGTAAGCGAAAGTAATATGCCGCATAGCTCAAGTACTGACATTAATTTGGATAGCCAGAATTATGGCGGCGCAGGCAATAACACTATTATTAGCGGTCTTGTTGAGGGTCAGGATTATGTTTTTAATATCTACGCTTATGACGAAGCCGGCAACACAGCCGGCGCGATTGCCGAATATACGCACAGCACTAACAACCGTCCGACAGGCAGCTTTGTTACCACCTCAACCAAGCTTGATGGCGGCGGCGGGGTTGATATTTCTTTTATCGTGGATGACGCGGACGATGATGATTGTCAGGCTAGATTGGAATATTCCACCAGTACAGACTGCAGTTCTTTTTATGCTCTGGACCCGGCCATTGATGAACTTGATGTTAACGCGACAAGCACTTATGGCGATCCAACGGTTGAGAATGATAACGAATATCAGGTTGGCAATGCCAGCGACTGGATAACAACCGGTTCCGGCGTTAATACGGTTTACATTGATTGGTTAAGCGAATTGGATGAAGTTAACGCGACCGGCACCTATTGTTTGCGCTTAACTGTTAATGATACTCGTGATGACCAGGCAATTTTTGCCACTACTACCGTATATATTGATAATGAAGAGCCAAGCCAGCCTGGCGATTTAGCTTTACTTAGCCGGACAATTAACTCAGTTATTCTTCAGTTCGGAACAACTAGCGCGGATTCAAACTTTGACCGCTATAAAATATTTTATCAAGACGGGGCCATAGTTGATGAAGACGATATTGAGCATAATGATGCTAATCTTTTAGAACAAAATTTTGATGGCGCGGCCACTACTTCAATTAATGGTTTGGATCCTGACACCCAATATACTTTTAATATTTACGCTTATGATGATTATGGCAACGCAGTTGCCGCCATACCTTTAACAGAAAAAACTAATGCTTTGCCAACCGGGCAATTTAATTCAGCGGCGCAAAAAATTAACGGAAGCGGGGTGGTTGATATTTCAATTGAGGTTTATGATGTTAACGGGGACCTGGCGCAGGCTAAATTGGAATACGAAGCTGGCAGCACTTGTGAATTTTTATCAAGCGATCCCCTTTATTTAGATTCAAATCCGGCAAATATTTCAGCTGATCATGGTACGCCGGAGATTGATAATGGTAGTGAATATCAGGTCGGTTCTTCAAGTAGGATCATCACGTCAAGCGGTTCAAACACGATTAACTTTGATTGGCTAAGCAAGCAGGATGTTCCGGCCGCAAACGGAGAATATTGCTTGCGTTTAACCGTATTTGACGGCGCTGATATTCAGACTACTTTGGCGACCACCACTTTGGTGGTTGACAACACGGTTCCTGACGCGCCAGGCGATCTAACGGTTGAAAGCGTTACCGGTTTGACCGTAACCCTTATTTTTGGCGCAAACGGCGCGGACGATTATTTTAACGAGTATAAGATTTTTTATAAACAAGACACTGTCGGAGTAACAGAGAACGATAATGAATTTAATAAAAATAATGATGTTAGCCTGGGGGATGAGAATTATTTGACCAATGGTTCCACTACTGTTAGCGGCTTGATTCAAGACACTGACTATGTGTTTAATATTTGGATCTATGATGACTATGGTAATGTGGCTAGCGCTACTAATGAAATATCAACTACTACGGCCTCTATCCAATCTGCTACCTGGAGGGAAGACGAAGATACGCCGGTTCCCGCAAGCAGCACTCCGCCGAGTGAATTTGAAAATATACGTATTCGGATAGCTATCGCTAATAGCGGTGATTGGGCGGCCAGCAATACAAAATATAATCTGGAATATGGCGTAAAAAACGGCACTTGCGCGGCCGCTGCCAGCTGGACCACAGTATTAACCAATGCTACAACCGAACATTTTGAAATGACTGAAAGTATTTATTTTGATGACCGGGCATCAACCACCGAGCAATTAATTAATGCCGAGGAATACACTTTCGTAGCCGGTTATTTGCTTGAAGATCCTTCCAACCAGACCGGGCTGATATCTTTAAGCAGTAATCGTTATACGGAAGTAGAATATAATATTGCCGGCACCGCTAATGTATCAAACAGCGCCACTTATTGTTTCCGGATTACCGCGGACGGGGAAGCTTTGGATGAATATAGCGAGTACGCGGAATTAATGATGGCACCACCGCCGGACGGGGATTTTAATTCAGCTACGCTAAGGACTGACGGCTCAGGCATAGTTGACATTTCAATTGAAGTAAGCGATTCTACCGGGGATCCGAGTAAAGCAAAGCTGGAATACGCGACTGGCACCAGCTGTGTCTTTAGCCCATCAGGCGACCCGACTTTAGACACAACAGATGCAAATATTACTGCCGATTTTGGCGATCCGGCAATTGACAACACTAATGCTTATCAAGTAGGCACAACAAGCGGTTATATTATTACCGAGTTTGGTTCCAATACGGTTAATTTTGACTGGTTAAGCCTTAGTGATCTTTTTGGCGCGGACGGAGAATATTGTTTGCAATTAACCGTAAATGACAGCTATAATGATCAGGCTATACCGGCGACCACTACGCTCTATATTGACGCGGCTAATCCGAGTACTCCGGGCGATTTAAGCCTGGAAAGCAAAACCATAAATAGCGTTACTCTCGTTTTTGGCGCGACATCAAGCGATTCCAACTTTAAAGAATACCGGATTTATTATAGACAGGCCGCTTCAGGTGTAACCGAGTCAGATGAATTGCATAGTTCTTCCACTGACGAGAATCTCGGGTTTAGTAATTTTAAGGGCGCGACAACCACAACTATTTCAGATTTAATACAGAACCAGCAATATGTTTTTAAAATTTGGGCTTATGATCAATATGGCAATAAAGCGGCTTCAATCGGCGAAATTACTACCAGACTGGTGCCTACCATATCCGGAGTGGTTTATCAAGCGGATGGGATAACACCGGACACGAATGGATATAATGTAAATTTTGTAGTTAACGGCAGTGTTGAAGAAAGCGTTAACGCGTCTGTGGTTGACGGCAGTTTTATTTTTCAGGATATTGACCCGCCGGCAACCGGCACGCCGATTTTGATATATATTAATGATGCCGGCGAACGCGGCGTAATGTATAACCGTTTTGGCGGCGCCGGCGAGATCAATGATTTTCATGTTTACATTAACCGGGTAGTGGTCAGGCACGACGACGACGGCCCCTTGGCAGTTGCCAATATAAATACCTATGACAAAGATCAGGACGCTTACATTCCTGTTAGGGTTACTGGAATTTCAATTGCTTTGGATAATGGTTTTGATTTTTATATTTGGCCCGGCGATACCTTTGAAGCCGGCAGCGGTGATGTTAATTTATTTAACGTGGAAATTGACGGGATTTTTACGGCTGTGGGAGAGCAGAATATCACGGTTAACGGCAATTGGGATGCCGGCAGCGGCAACTTTGAAGCAGCCTCATCAACGGTTGAATTTACTTCTACCACGACCGGAAATTTTATCAGAACCAATGGTTCGCCATTTTACAATTTAACATTAAACGGCAGCAACGGGGAATGGACTTTTGTCGGACGCGCGTCCAGCACTGCTACGACTACGATTACAGCCGGTACCTTGATCCACGGCGGAGATAATAATTTTGAAACTGATAGCTTGTTTATCGCAAGCAGTTCCAGTTTTATTAAAGCGACCGGCACTGGATCGCTTATTTTTGAAGATGACGGAGTTGGTTATTTTGAGGACTTAAATCAAACCCCTAATAATCTGGGCAACGTGCAGATCGGTTATTCGCCGGCCGTCACAAAATTAAATTCCGATTTTGTAGCTGACAGCTTAACAATAAATGCTGGCGACGCTTTTGACACTCGCGGCCATGAAGTAGATATTACTGATTTTATTACTGTTTACGGCACTTATAATTGTACGGACGACAAAGAAGGGGATGGGACCATTACTACTCTCGGAACAAATTGGACCGTGGCCAGCGGAGGAATTTTTACTGCCGATACTTCAACTACTACTTTTGACGGCACCAGCACCAGCACCATAAATACCGGCGGAACTGATGCTGATCATGATTTTAATATTTTAACTTTTGCTAAGTCCTCAACCGCGACCGCCACTCTTTCAAGTTATGATATAAGAGTTGGTAGTGATATAATTATCGGTTCTAATTCAATATTGGATGTGTCAGCCTCAAACTATGAGATCTACTTAGGCGGCAGCTGGGAAAACAGCGGTATCTTTGTGGCGCGAGCGGCCACCACCACTTTTGAAGCCAATACAACCGGTCACACCATTAACCCGGGCAGTTCAAATTTTTATAATATTGAATTTAATAATTCATCCGGCGGGTGGAGCATTATAAATAATGCTACTACAAGCAATAAATGGCTGATCACCGCGGCTCAGTCGTTGACTGTTAATAGCGGAGTATTTATAGAAGCGCAGGGTGAATTTAAAAATTTAGTTGGCGGCGCTAATACCACCTGGACCGGCTCCACGTTGTATCTTAATAGCGGGATAAACAATATTGTTAATACTAAGACCGGCGATAGCGATCTTTACGCGACTCTAAGAATTGGGCCGAATACGGATATTAAAATGTGGGATTCCAGTTCTACCGTATATCATATTAATTCTTCCGGCTCTCTTTACTCTATGGACCATTCTGACACATCAGGCTCTCTCTATATTTGGGGCGATTATCATGTGGATAATAACAACAGCGAATATTGGAGTTACGCGACTGACTTTGACGGCGATGACATTAGCGGCGCGCCCAGGCAATGCAAGGTTTATTTAGCTGATAATGCCAGCACCACGATTGATCATGGCAGCTTGAATATTGTCGGTATTTCAACGGCTTCAACCACAATCGCAAACCAGGGCAGCGGCAATTATGGAGTTAATATTGCTTCCGGCACAGTTAGCGCCGGTTATTATGAGTTTAGAAATTTAAACAGCCAGGGATTAATAATTTCCGGCCCCACGATCGTTAGTTCGCTTAGCAATGGCGACTATGAGATCGGAATTAATAATGGCGTCGCGCTTTCCATTGAAAACAGCGTGATAGACGAGAATCCGGAACTATCTATTGCTAATTGTTGTTTTGCCACTTCAAGCGGAATTACAGCGAGCGCGAACGTTAAATTAACCGGAACGCCGGGCAGCGCATGGCTGTTTACAGAGCATTACGGCAACTTTGCCGGTGAGCAATATGACAGCGATCCGGGCGATCCAAGAGGATTTTTAATCTGGGATGACAGCCCGGCCTATACTCCCGAGTCCCAGGACTGGCGCTGGTTCCATGACCAGGACAGCTTAACCCCGGTCTCTGGCGCGGCTGCTACTAATTCAGCTCCTTTGACTATTGGCGCTAACAATGATCTTAAGCTAAGGATAACTATTAATGAAACAAACGGATTAAGCGGAGAAAATGTTAAAATGCGGTTGCAATTTTCAACCTCTTTTGATTTTTCCGAAAATGTTTTCTACGTAGGCGAGATCGGATCCGGCACGGCCTGGACTTATGCTGACGGCGCCGGTGATGACAATAGCATAATCGCCGCGCGGATCCATGATGATGCCACTGCTAACGCGACTCACAATGAATCCGGAATATCATATTCAACTTATGACCATAGCGCCAATACGCCAACTGAATGGGAATTTACGATCCACAATAATAACGCGGCCACTAACACGGTTTATTATTTTCGTCCTTTTGCCGCTTATCATGAAATCTACGGCACTTCTTCCAAGGCGGTAATTTATAACGGACCGGAAGGCTACGCCAGTTTAATGGTGACTGACGCTTCTTTGTCGCTGACAGTTAATGGCGTGGTAAGCAATACTGTGATTGATAATATAACCACGGATTTTACCACCACCCCGGATCAAATAGCTTTTGGTGATCTGGCGGTTGGCTCTGAGGCAGAAGGGGCGCACAATTTTACGATCACTACCAATGCCGAGCTTGGCTATCAGTTGTTTATTTATCAGCGGCAGGATCTTATCTCTGATGTGGGCACGACAATTGATTCAATAAGCACGACCAATGCAAACCCGGGGGCATGGGCTATCTCGCCTAACCCAAGCGGCTTTGGCTATCATACTTGTGATGACACTCTATCAAATATCGGCCTGGGACCTTCCCGTTTTTCCGCTCCGAATACTTATGCCCAATTCAATGTTTTGCCGGAAGAAATTTCTTACAGTTCAATACCGGTGGCTAATGAAAATATTGATTTTGTTTATAAGGTCCAGGCTGACAATCTGCAGGAGGCCGGCGATTACCAGACAGAAATGGTTTATGTTATTGTGCCGACATATTAGAAACTGTATAAAAAGCAAAAATCTCGCCAGTAAAGCGAGATTTGCGAAAATCAGACCCGCGTCCGCGGGCGTAAGCACGGGGAACTTCTTGGAAGAAATAAAAAATTAGAATTGCCCTTGCCCGAAATCCCTTATTTTTTATTTTCAATAAGTTTTATTATGTTATCAAAATCAGAAACATAGTTTTTATCCTGCTCCACTCGAAACTTTTTATATTCACTTTCTGCTTTTAATTTTGCCTCAAGCATGGAAACTTTTCCCTTGTTTTTTAAAATCGGATAATCGGATAATTCTAAAAATTGTTGTAAATATTTATCCCAATTTTTCATATTCATCACCTGTCTATTTTTTGCTTTGTTTTCTGCAATATCAAGATATGAGGTCACTATCCTGTTTAGCAAGTCAATATGCTCTTCGTTTAGATAATTTTTAGCAATAGAAACATCTGATTTTAAAATCTTTCCTTTCGGAGCATTTTTCCAAGTTTTCAGTCCCATATATATCTTTTTAACATCGGCCTCCTTGTAAATGATTTCTGCGGCTGTTTTTCCTATGATTGCCCAGTGGAGTTTATTTTGCACAGTAGCAAAAAAGTGTTTGGTGATTTCCGATCGCGAGTCATAATCAGCCGAGAGAGCATATATATCGGTAATTTTTTGATATATTCTTCTTTCACTCAAACGAATTTCACGAATTCTTTCAAGCATTTCATCAAAGTAATCTTTACCAAAGTGTTTTATTTGCTTAAGCCTCTCATCATCCATAGCAAAACCTTTAATAATGTACTCATGTAAAATTTCAGTTGCCCATTTTCTAAACTCAGTAGCTCTGTGAGAATTAACACGATAACCAACAGCTACAATCGCTTTTAAATTAAAATATTTCATTTTGTAATTTTTACCATCTTCGGCAGTTGTTTCCAAAATGGAAACAACTAAACTTTCCTTTAATTCTCCAGCTTCAAAAACATTTTTTAAGTGTTTTGATATAGCGGGAACATTTACCTCAAAAAGTTCAGCCATCAATTTTTGGGTAAGCCAAAGTGTTTCATTTTGAAATAAAACATCAATATTCACTTTTCCTTTACCAGTCTGGAAAATTACAAAATTATTAAATTTTTGTAACTCATTTTTTGTCATATTAATTTTATAAATCTAAATATTTTAAAAAGGTTTTATGATTTTCTTTTTTGGAAAAATTATTTTTGGTTAAAACGGGATTTCTGTTGGCTCTTAATGTAGCATATGGGATATTTTTTAATTCCGGAATTGCTTTATTGCTTAACCATTCATTCTGCGCCCTCATCATAATAATTAATTTGTTTGGTTTTGCGATAAAATCTTTCACCAAAGCGAAAGTATATTCTTGTGATTTTAATATGCCATTTATTGCGCGATATCTTTTTGAGTGATATGGAAAATACTGCGCGCAACAAATTTTATTTGCCAATTTTTTGTAATCAGATTTTTCTTTAAGAACCGTAGAAAATATTTTTACCCAGTATCTAAAACCACCAGTCAGTATGTATTCAGGATTTAGCCAGTAAAAAGGAAATTCCATCTTTTCATGCCTTAAACTTTTAAAAATGTCTTTTTCCAAATTTTTATAAATTTTAAACTCAAAATCTTCGCTTGGATTCAAACCGGGAAAAATCTCTGAGCCAGGATTTAATTGAAGTAATAAAATTTTTGCATTTTGAAAATCCCCAGCATATGGCGTGGGTGGATTATTGTATCTAATTTTATCATCTTTATTGCGGTTTTTATTATGCTTATCAATAATTGCTTTATCAACATCTAAAATATATTCATTGTTTTCAGTATTAATTTTTTCCCAAGGATTAATTATCATAATCGTTTTCGTAGCGACAGTTGAGAAAACACCTTATTTCCCCTTTTAAATAAATAAAAAATCAAATTTTCGTCGTGTTAAAATCACTAAATATTAAAACCTCCACTAAGATAAAAAATTTATTTCGTACAACGTTGAGTATATCTGAAGTTTTCTTGAGCTAGCGAAAGAAAATTTGGGAGAGGGGCGAGCCGAGTCCCGAACCAGATATACTTTGTTAGGCGAGGGTTTATTTTGACTTCATTATTATTTATTAAGGTCAAAATAAAAGCGCAGCGTCCCCTTGAGTTTTACTTAAAATTTTTGCTGGCTTTTTGTTGGTTATGACTTTGAATAATAGAATAAAAACCTTTTAGAACAATTCCCGCTAATCCACCAATAAAATTTACAAATGAAAAAACTAACGAAAAAATTAGATATTCTTTTGGGTTATATAATGGCCAAAATGGGAAATCTGCGTCGTAGATAAAAACTGAAAAAAGATACATTCTGGTAAATATCAATAACGAAGTGGAAAAACCAAAAATCAAAGCGCCGATAAACAGCTTGTCTAAAAATTTATAGCTGATTTTCTCTTTTTGGACAAAAACAATTATCAATCCTGCCAAAAGTGGAAAAGGTAGAAATGGCCAATCCATTTCGAATATCCAAAAACCAGCGATAACGGATATTACGGCGGATATTACGGCAACTATGATTATTTTTTGTAATTTTTTTATGTACATAGTTTTTTATCTATTAAGCAAAAATTTTAAGTAAAATTTCGCCTAACATATGCGTATATCTGATGTTCCACTGGAGCATTGTGATAAAATTACGAGCGGTAGCGAGTTATCACAATGCGTAAGGGGAATTTGGGTGGAGGCTTTTGTATAAAAGCCGTAACCAGATATACGCTGTTAGCTGATGTATTTCTTTTCTTTTGTTTTCTGATAAGAAAACTTGTTTTAAATAATTTTCAAATTTCTTTTTCTGTTTGAGGGAGGGGGAAGAGGGGAATTAAAGGGGTGAATTCCCCTCTTCCCCCTCCCTCAAACTCTTTATTCTTTTAAGTTATCAATAAACTTTAAAAGTTTCTCCATTTCTTTTTCTTTATTTTGGAACCAATTAGTTGACCAGATTCTATAAACGGTAAAACCCATATTCTCTAGTTCTTTTTGTCTATACATATCATGAGCATAAGCTTCTTCTGATTTGTGATATGCTTTTCCATCGCATTCTAGTACGACATCTTTTGTACTTGTTTTTATGACAAAATCTAAACGAAATCCACCAACCTTGTGTTGTTGAATTATATTTTCTTTTTCAAAATGATCTAATAAAAGTTCATAAACTTCTTCTTCAAAAGGTGATTCAGATAACCCGTCATTGCCTGCGATAATTCGAGGTTTTTCATAACTTTGCATTTTTAGTGTTTCCAAAATATTTTCTGCCAATTCTGTGTCATGATTTGAAATTGCTTCAGCATATGCTAAGTATGCGTATAAAATGCCTTTCTTATTATTACCTTCATTTTTGATAATTTCAGAATAGGAAAGATATTTTTCTTTTGGAATTGACGTGCATACGTAAAGTTTATGTTTTGCTCTTGTAATTAAAACGTTTAATAGTTTGTATCCTTCAATTCTGTTTAACCGTGCAAAATTTTGTGAAAATTTTCCATCAGGTTTAATTCCGTATGTAGTGGATATGATAATTATATCTTTTTCATCACCCTGAATATTCTCTAGGTTTTTTACGAATAACCCTCTTTCTCTTAATTCTTGAAGTTTTTTTGCAAATTTTATGTCCTGTTCAGCGACTTGATTTAAAGCCTCTGTTATTAAGTTCCTTTGATTTATATTGAAGGTTGCTATACCGACCGATGGATATTTACCTTTTTGATTGGGATGAATTTCATTTTGTATGATTTTTAATATTTCAGCTACTTCTGTCGGATTAGATCTTGTTTCATATCTACCGTTTACAGCTCTAAATTCAATTGGTGTATAAACTTCAGTAGCTGGAAACGGAATAAGATTACCTCCATAAAATGCACAATTTGAAAATTCAATAAGTGCCGGATGGTTAGAGCGATAATGAAAATCAAGGGATGATTTATTCACAATCTGATCTAAAGTATTAGCGTATTGCAATAAAGATTCACTTTCTGCTAAAACAGCTTGCTCATCTTCCTCGCTAAAAATCTCGTCATCTTCATCATCATCTGTATCAAGTGTTTCAACAGTGCTTTGGAAATAGTTTGATGGTGGCATTTGGTGTTCATCGCCAGCAATTATTTTAAATTGTCCACGGATTAAACTTGTAAACGTGTCGGGAACTTTAAGTTGACTTGCTTCGTCAAAGATCACAATATTAAATAGTCCTTGTTTTAATGGAAAGATTGCATTTGTTGCACTAGGATTTGTTAAAATAACAGGAAATAATGATGTAAATAGTTCAAAATCTTTTTCAATTATTCTTCTAAGAGGATTTTTAGGACCAGAATTGTTTTTTCGCAAATTGTAAAGCGTATTAAAATTGAAAGAAATATTTGATAGGTTTTTATTTCTTTTATTTCCCCAAATTGATTTAATTTGTTCAATCTGTTGATCACCTAGCTCATTATAGAGTTTTACAAGCTGTTGTAATTTAGAATCTGATTTATGAAATCCAATTTTTGTATTATTCTCATAGTTCAGGAGAGCACCATTATAGTACCACGCAATAAAAATATTATTCCATTTTTTTGAAGACAAATTTTTAAGAGCAGAAAAAATTTGTAATTCAAATTTACTTCTATTGCTACAAAAAAACTTCCAATTGTGAAAACTTTCATATGAATCTAAATATTCTTGAATTTTTTCAATATTGTTTTTTAACTCGGAATAATATTCCAATATATTTTTGTGATTTTTGAGATCGATATAATTTGTAATTTTAAAATCAAAAATTTCGTTTTCTTTTGTTCTAATTAAATCGGATTCAAATTTTTTCAATTGCTTTTCGATGTTCTCAATTTGCTTAATTTTGGAATTGATTTTTTTTGTTTTTGACAGAATTTCAAAAACATTATTTTTCAAATCTTCAAATGAACCAATTTTTTTAATGTCTTGTATTTTCAATCCTTCAAAATGAAATTTTTGAATTTTAGACATAGCTTCATACATCTTTTTTAGAAGAGCTGGGATTTCTCTTCTGTTTGAGCAAACTGTTCTATATTTAGAGCTAAAAATTGATGATAAATTTAATTTGATATTTTGTAAAATATTCTTCTTATTGAAATTATCGCCAATTAATGTGGTTCCTTCTTTGCATAAATTGAGAATTTTTTCTGCATTTTCAATCGTGGTCTCTACGGCTGATTTACACGCCTCAATTGTTTTTGGCTTAAAAAGAGAAATTTCTTTTTCCTCATAATTATTTTGAGTTTCTTTAGACAAAGTTACGTCTATCTTATTTAAATTTCCGCAAAACCTATCTGTTTCTTTTCTTATTTTTTCATGAATAGCCCACTTATATTCATTTGAAAATAAGGAACCATTAAGTTTCGAGAAAATAGTTTCTGAATCTTTTTCTAAATCACCAAAAAGATACCCCGCTTCCTCTACAATAGACTTATATTTAGAGTATTCTTCATGATTAAATTTTAGTTGATTATAATTGAGATTCGATGTCAGGTGGCTTAAATTTCCAGATTTTGAAAATTTTAAATATAAGCCAATCAATTGTTTCCAAGAAAAATCTCCGAAAATTTTTTGTAATGATTCCGCATGTTTAGAATTTATTTCTTTTTTGAGTTGGCAGAATTTTTTATATTTTGCCTCAAAATCTAGTTTTGAGAATCTACTACAATGCGATGAATCCTTTATGTTTCTAGCCTTCTCTATAAGTTTTTTTCTATCTTTGTTTACGTCATCAATTACAATTGAAAAATCATCTAATCCTATTTTTGTTAAATTAGCTTGAATCACGTCAAGTGCAGTTTTCTTTTCGCATACAATTAAACATTTTGCATTATTGGCTAATGCATTTGAAACGATTGCTGTAATACTTTGGCTTTTCCCTGTGCCTGGGGGACCTTGAATTAATTTTATTTCATCTTTCGTTAGTGTATTTACAATTTCTTCTTTGCTAGGGTCTGTTTCAACTGCCGTAATGCTGGAAGTTTGAAATTGCTCTAAAACTAAATTTTCACTTTGAAACTCATCAAAACGTTCTAATAATTCTTCTGTCGCATGAATTATGGTTTCTTTTTGTGACCTGTAAATTCCAAAAATCCCACTCCATTGAATCCATGGTTTTGAATTCGCAATGGCTTCAATTTGTTTTGCGTCAGGGCATTTCCCTATTTTGATTTTTAGATTATCAGCTTGAGCACCTAACTGAGTTAAAATATTTTCACTTAATTCTAAAATTTCGTCTTTATCTAAAATTCCATCTTCGAGTATTTTTTTTGATATCCTTTCTATTTTAACTGATTCATCTTTTGATAGATGTGAAATTAAAAGTTCATTTATTTTAATCGGAGCATCTCCATCTTTTTTAATCGTCCAATTATTCTTATTTTGGTATGAACGTTCAATGTCTAACTGCCAAATAAAGAGAGGTGCTTTAATGATTTTTGTGGGATCATTTTTGTCGCGTTTTATTAATATGGGATATCCAAACCCAAAATTTTTGAGTCCAAATTCTAAAAAATTATCTATATTTTCTATAACAAGGGTATTTAATCTTTTCGAGATAAGCACAAGTTTTTTCTTTTCATCTTCCTCAATTTTTCCTAGGTCAACTTTGTCGTATGAAATTGGGAATGAAAAAGCTTCATTATTGAGTATAGTTTCAATAAAATTGGAAGGTATATCTTGATCGACATTTGCAAGTTGTTCTAAATCTAATCGTGTTGCTGATCGCCCAGGGAGTGCATTTAGATGTATTGATCGAGCATTTCCTACTTTTAACTTTCCAAGCAATGTTTTGATAAATTTTTTATCAAATTTTATTTGTGATATTTTGGCAGGCTCTTCTATTACATGTTTGTCTACATCATTTGTTTCAACTTGAGGTGAGTTTATATTTTCCATTTTCTTCGTTTTGCCCATATTTTTTTTGCATTCATAACAAATTGTTCCATTTTTAACTTTATGATTTTTACAAACAGAGCATAGAGGCTTTGTTGCCCAATATGCTTTTGCGTCAAATGGTTGTTTGTATGCTGTCATAAATAAATTTAGTTATCAGTGTGTATTGTATTCGTTTTCCTATTATAAATAAATCGTTTTCGCAGCGAAGCGGAGAAAACTCCTTATATCCCCTTTATAAATAAAAGAAAAAGAAATTTGAAAATTTTTTAAAACAATTGGGCGATAGCCCTAAAAAGAAAAGGAATATTTCAGCTAACAAGGTATATGTGAACTTATTGATATTTTATTTAACCTTACTTGAAAGTATATACAAAATATGCAAACAAAACAAGTAGTTATACGCGCCTATTGTAATAGTTTTTAAATACTTGACTATTTAATATCGTAGGTATATAATGTAGATGTCTATTTAATATCGTAATTTTTAACATGCAAACTGATCAAAACACAACAAAAAACATTTCCCTTTATAATCCCTGGTATCAGGACAAGAATTTTTTAATTTTGGAAAAAAAATATAATAAAAGAAAACAATATTATGACGTAAAAAAATATCTGGATAAAGAGCTTATTATTTCTATTACCGGTTTAAGAAGAACCGGAAAAACCACTATTATCAAGCAGACAATCAACTCTTTGTTAAAAAAAGCGGTTCCGGAACAGATATTCTTTTATCAATTTGATGAAGAAAATTTTGATTTGGAAGAAAAGCTGGATTTTTATTTTCAAAATATTCTAAAAAATGATATTTATAAGGCAAATTGTTATATATTTTTAGATGAGTTGCAAAATGTTCCTAATTGGCAGGTGATTTTGAAAAAATATTATGATATTAATAAAAAAATAAGATTTGTCGTCAGCGGATCAACTCATTTATATCTTCATAAAAATACTAAAGAAAGCCTTGCCGGCAGAATAATTAATATAGACATTCATCCTTTTGGCTGGCACGAGTTTCTTAATTTTAAATATGGAAAAAATTATAATTTTTTAAAAAACATTTTTGAAGATAATTTTTTAGAAACAGCAAAAAATAACCGCGATATATTGCTGTACAAAAAAGATCTAAAAACCTTTTTGTCTTACGGCGAGTACCCTTATTTTTTTCATGAAGTAAACGCTTTTGAACTGGATAAATATTTTAAAGACGCGATTTTGGATAAAATTTTTTCCCGCGATATAAAATTATTTGACATTGATAATTACAGCGCCTTTTTTCAGCTCTTTAAAGTGTTAAGCAAAGACAGCGGCCAGGAAATTAATTTACAAAATATTTCAAGAGAAATAGGATTGAATGTTATTACGATCAAAAGATATATCGGTATTTTGGAAAAAATGTTTTTATACCATTATGTTTACAAATACACAAAAAGCGTTAGGCAGCAAATAAAATCATTTAAAAAAGGATATGTTGCTTCTCTTAATTTATCAAGAATTTCTTTAAATATTGATTATTGGAATATAGCAAGTGATCAATATGGGCATATAATAGAAACTTTTATTTATAATGAGATGATAAAAAATAACATTGATAATATTAATTTTTATCACAACACCAAGATTAAAAAAGAAGTTGATTTTGTAATTACAAATGGCAAAAAAATTATTCCAATTGAAGTTAAAATAAATGAGCGGATAAACAAGGCGCATTTAAAAAATTTGGCTTACTTTATGGAAAGTAATAAGATAATCAGCGGAATTTTGCTTTATGGCGGAAAGGAAATAAAAACAATAAAAATTAATAAATTAAAAATTATTTGTTTGCCGTATCTTATGATTTAAAGCTATTCCTCAATAATTTTAAATATCCACAGATAATTTTATGTGGATATTTATTTATTAAAAGACTCCTTTTTCAATCAAATCTGGAATAATCCTTTTTTCTGTAATTGGGATCATCGGAAATTTTCTTTTTTTATTAAAGTCGCCTTTGTGTGCCAGGATAATTTTATACTTAACAAGTATAAAATTATCGGATATTATTATACTTATAACTGAATTTTTATAAAACAAAAAAACGGATAAATATTTATTCGTTTTTTTGTTTATACATATTTCAATGTCCATTGACAATTTGTATAATAAGGTATATGCTGTAAGCAGATGAATTATTAATAATATTTTTATGTATATAAAAAGAAAAATTGAAAAAGAAGTCAGGCAATTAGCAAAGGAATTTCCGATAGTGGCGATTTTAGGACCAAGGCAATCCGGAAAAACAACTTTAGCCAAGCATATTTTTAAAAAATATAAATATGTTTCTTTGGAAGATCCTGATATGCGGAGTTTGGCCATTGAAGATCCAAGAGGATTTTTGTTTCAGTATGATAAAAAAGTAATTATAGACGAGATACAAAGAGTGCCGGAATTGTTTTCTTATTTGCAAACGCATA
>JAGLPO010000033.1 GCA_023137275.1 Candidatus Parcubacteria bacterium
TGGCAACGCTTTTGCCTTTTAGTACAAAAGAAGTCATAGAGCATAATCCGAAATTAACATTGGAGGAATTGATGTTTACAGGATTTTACCCGAGAATTTATGATCAAAATATCAGGCCATCCAGTTTTTATAAATCTTATGTAAGCACATACATAGAAAAAGACATAAGGCTTATTAAAAATATAATTGATCATGACTCTTTTTATAAATTTATAAAGATCATGGCAGGGCGAACCGGGCAAGTATTAAATACTTTGGCAATTTCCAATGAATGCGATATTTCCCATAACACTGTTAAAGAGTGGTTAAGCGTATTGGAAACAAGTTATATAACTTATAAGCTAAAACCGTTTTATAAAAATTATAACAAAAGGCTGATAAAAAATTCAAAAATTTATTTTTACGATACAGGGCTTGTTTGCTATTTGTTGGGTATAAAAAATATTGAAAATTTAAATACCCATTATAGTAAAGGAAATATATTTGAAACTTTTGTAGTTAGTGATTTTATAAAAAACAATTTTAATAAAGGAGAAAGCAGCGATTTTTATTTTTGGCGCGATAGCCAAAAAAATGAGATTGATTTAATTATTGATAGCAACGGAAATTTGAATGGCATAGAAATTAAATCAGGGCGTACTATTAAGGATGATTTTTTTAAAGGACTTGGTTATTGGAATGCTTTAAGCAAAAATAATCCAAAAAATTCTTATGTAATTTATGCCGGAGAAAGCGAGCATAAGAGAAAAAATATTAATATAGTAAATTGGAAGAGTATATATAAAATTTAATTTTTTAATGATGTTTTAAGTAAATTTTATGGCTGGAAAATGTAGTAAAAAGATTATTGTTTTAAATATCCACAGATAATTTTTTGTGGATATTTATTTATTAAATTGCTGTGTATAAAATTGGATAAAAAAATAAGGGAATAGAAAAATAAGAAAATGAAATATTAAAATATTAACTGATATTAAATAAAATATAAAAGATTATTAACATAAGTATAGTAGATATTAATTTATTTTTTTAGGATTGACCGCATGGGATAAATAGTGTATAATATAAAATAGGTATAGTACTATAGCACAATAGTAAGAGAATATTATAGTAATATACTAAAAAAACAACAAAAACCCGCCTTTACATTCTACTTTCGCTAAAGTTACGGCGTGGCAAGTCCAAAATAGGCTTGAAAACAAACCCGCCTGCGCATAAAGCTACGGCGCGGCAAGCAAAAATAAAAATGAAATTAAACAAAAACCAGCTTTATATTATTAAATTACCATCTTTGTTGTCTTTTTAGGCAAGAAAGTTTTTTTATTTATAAAAAAGGTCGGCAAAAATGCTTTGAAAAAGCAAAAATAAATAATTAAAAAATAAAAATATGGATAAGAAATATCGCTTAAAAGATATAGAGGAGAAAATTGACCGGGACAAAACTACCTTGATTCGCTGGGAAAAGGACGGATTAATACCAAGAGCAAAAAGAGACTCGCGCGGGTGGCGGTATTATAGCCAGGAACAGGTTCAAAATATTGTAAATAATGTACTCTCAACCGATTATTTTCGTAAAGTATCCAATGAATCAAATATTTAATATTTAATAAATAAACGATATTTATAAACATTATGAAACTTAAGAAACAAAAACAAATATTGGCCGGGTTGCTGGCAATATCGCTTATCGCTACGTATTTCTTTGTTCCCTCAGTTAAAATTGTCGGGGCGGTTGACGCGATATACGAAGCGCAAGACCTTTTAAGCGACTCAGATGTTAACGTTCTCGCGACCAGCACGATCACTTTTACAACCGCGACCACTACCGATATCGGCGATTATTTCCGTATCACTATTCCGGCCGATTTTGGCGTTGCCAGTATAGCCAATACCTGCATGTACGGGGACGTGAATTTTGCGGCATCAAGCACCGGGAACCTGGTTGATTGCACCCGGTCCAATAGCCAGTTAGCGGCTGGTACCTCAACCCAGATTGTTATAAGCAATCATACTAACCCCGCGGATCCTGATAGCTATAAGTTCTATCTGCGGCATTATGATTCTAATGACACTTTAAAAGAGCAAGTTGAGATCATGGTAGCGATCCTTGACGACGTTCTAATGACCGCGAACGTGTCAGCTACTCTTGACTTTACCGTAACCGGTACTAGCACTGGACAGGTTGTCAACGGTGTTACTTGTGATAATACTACAACAGCCACAACTACGGATTTTGGTATTCTCGAAGTTAATACTGAAAAAACAGTTTGCCAGCAGCTGCAAGTTACCACTAACGCGTCTTACGGCTATATTGTGACGGTTGAGCAGAATCAGGAAATGACCAGTGATGGTGGCGATAACATCAACAGCTTTAAGGACTCAGCTACAGGGTCTGGTTCCACTACTCCGCAAGCCTGGGCCTCGCCGGCCGGTATTCTTGATTATGATGATTCTTACGGTCATATGGGGCTTACAACTAACGACTCTGACCTAGGCTATGGTGCCTCTGAATACACTGGCTTGGATGGCACTAATCCAACAACTGTATTATCCCATAATGGACCAACTAATAATACTACTCAAGACAAGGGCTTGGCCGCGGTTGCTTTTACTGCCGAGATTGACGCGCTTCAGCAAGCCGGTGATTATGAGAGCCAGATAACCTATATTTGTACTGCGCAGTATTAATTAATCTTCACGCTTAGATACAAAAAAACTCCCCTTGGGAAATACCCGGGGGAGTTTTGTTGCGCAAATTTATTTATCCACACCCGCTATAACACTATAGTAATATAGCAATATAGACAAAATTTACTTAAAAAAGTAAAAATTTTTATAAAGTTTATAGTTTTAATTTTTACCTTATATTAAATATTTATTAAGTAGTTATAATATAATTAATTTTTATATTTCAAAAAAACGTGAAATTATGTTATAATAAAATTAACCAGCAAGATTATCTCTAAAATTGAGATCACGATTTTAGAAAAAGGTCGAAATCTTGTCTAAGAGCCTGTTTGATAAGTCGCTTTCGTAGCGAAATTTCTAATTTTCGAGCAAAATTTTTTATAAATTTTTGAGCTTATGCCTGAGCATAGGTGAGAAAATTTAGAAAAAATTTTGCCGAAAATTTGGAATTGCAGTAGAAATGGACTTATCAGACAGGCTCTAAATGAAAATAAGCTTATTTTTATTAATTTGGTATAAATATACAAATCAATAAAACAATATTATTAAAAGATTTGATTAACTAATGCTATTCTAGAAGGTACGTGGTTAATTAAATTTTATCCCCATGCTAAAAACAAAACGAAGTGATTTCGTATTGGTTGTGATTGTGATATTTTCCATGCTGGCAATGTACGCCTATATGCCAATGGCTCAAGCTGACTCCATGGACAGCGCCAAGACCACATTAAGCGACTCGGATATTGACATAACCGCGACATCAACAGTGGAATTTGATCTAGGCACGGCAATAACCAGCGGACAATATATTCGGGTAACTTTTGAAAGCGGTTTTACTGATCTTTTAACCATTACCGGCGCTTGCCCAACAGACACAACAGCTTCCACTACCGGAACATCTGACAGCTTCCGGGTAGTAGAGTGTACGGCGAGCGCGTATATTGAGGCAACCGGAACCGCTAATCAGATCATAGTCCAACACACTAATCCTGGCTCGGAAAACGATTACAGCGTAACCGTGTCTACCCATGCGGCTAATGACACGGAAATAGAATCATCCGAAACCAAAGTTTATATTTTAAACGATGTTGAAGTTACGGCTACGGTTCCGGCTACCCTGACTTTTGGCGTTGACTTGCTCGGAATGAACAGTACCCGCAATACTATTAATGGCGTTGCTTTAACCGGATCGTCTACTGAAACCGCTTTAGCCTTTGGTACTTTAGATGATACCTCATCCAGTACTTTGGGACATGAGCTAAGCGTGTCCACTAACGCGTCAGGCGGTTATACGGTTACAGTTCAGCAGGACGCTGAGATGACTAATGGCGCGGCCGACACTATTAATAGCTTCTTTAACGCGCCGGATGGCCAGGGCTCAACAACGCCGGATGTCTGGGGGGCGCCATCAGCCTCTTTAGGGGACACTGAAACTTACGGCCACATGGGCGTGATCAGTGATGACACCGATAATATGGCGGTTAATTATTCCGGCAGTAAATATGCCGGGCTTGATGCCGCTAACCCAATACAGGTTATGGCCCATAATGGGCCGACCAATGGATCGGGTGAAGCCGGTGTTGCCGGGGTCGCTTACACGGTTGAAATATCATCGCTGCAGGAAGCCGGTGATTATTCCTCGGCTCTGACTTATGTCTGTACCCCGACTTACTAGAAAACTACAGTAACAATTGAAATTTCAATAAATACTCCCTCCATCGTTTAAGGTGGGGGGAGTATTTTATTAATTTAGTTTGCTTTTTAACCATAAAAAATGGTAAAATATAAGTGATTATTAATATATATTTCCTGCATAAATATGCAGGATTTTAATGTATCCCATGCATAAAAAGAATATTAGAAGACGATTTATTTTTATAATTTTGATTTGGTTTTTTGTTTTAGCCGGAGGTTTTTTATTGCCCCAGGAAACTGATGCTCAAGGAGTGGGTATTAAGATCAGTCCGGTTAGGATTGAGGATTTGATTGATCCCGGCGAGACAGTGACTAAAGAAATAACAGTCACGAATAATTCAGATTCCGGCAAATTATTATATGTCTATTTGCGTGATTTCCGGGCCGAAGGAGAGGAAGGCCGGCCCAAGCTGATCGCTCCCGGTGCCGCGACCGGTTTTTCTTTGGCAGCCTGGATAAATATCAGCGCCGAGCCGCAGGAATTTGGTCCCAATGAATCTAAAACCATTCCTTTTCAAATAGCGGTTCCGTCTGATGCCGGCCCGGGCGGCTATTATGGCGCGATCCTTTTCGGCACTGAGCCGCCGCGTTTAAATTTGGACAGCGAGGAAAAAGGAGCCGGTATGGCGATCGGCCAGCAGACCGGCGCCCTTATTCTTCTTCAGGTAAAAGGCGATGTTGATGAAGAGGCCAGGATCAGGGAGTTTACGACCGACAAGAGCGTCTATGGCACGCCTTTTGATATTGAATTTTTGATCAGGATTGAGAATATGGGCAATGTCCACGTCAAGCCGATCGGTACGATCGCGATCAAGAATATGTTTGGCTCCGAAATTGGAAGCGTACGCGTTAATGACGGCGGCTCTAACGTACTGCCTCATTCTATCCGGCGCTTAACCGAAAATTGGCAGGGTGAAAGCGGTTTTGGCCGCTATACGGCCTCGCTTCTTCTGTCGTTCGGAACCGCCACCCGTTTGGGCGGCCAGGGCAAGCAGACCCTTTATACCGAGATGATCTTTTGGATCATTCCCTGGCGGATAATCGTGCCGATTTTGCTTACTTTGATTATTGCCTTTGCTTTATTTGTGCTGTTTTTGCGGCTTTATAAGAATAAAGCGGTTAAGAAAGCCATGGCCCAGGCCGGCCTTACGAACGTGAGATTAGTAAAGAAATATCAGGGCTCGTCGCCGGCTTTGCACTTAAGTATTATTATCGCGGTTGTCTTGGTAGTGTTTTTTATTATAATGTCAACAACTTATTTCTTTTTATTCGCGTAAATTTTATTTTAATTTTTTCCACTAATTTTGTTATTTAGTTTATATAGTTTGTAGTTGGTTAATATTTTTAGATGACAGATAACAGAAATACGAATAAATATTATTTATGTCTCAGAATGACAATGCTAATGAAATCATTAAAAACAATTATCGCTATATCATTAATATCAGTGTTTTTTATTGCTCCTTTTAGTTTTGTCCACGCGCAGGAGGGGACGGATGGTGAAGATATTAATATTGAGGAAGTTGAAGAAAAAGACAATGAAAAAAAGACCGGGATAGTTGTTGTGCCCACGATAATTGACGAGCAGGCAAAGATCAGGGATATTTTTACTTATACAATATCTATTAATAATTATACTGACAGAAAAGTAGATCTTTACGCGGTGGTAAATGACATCTCAATAAGCGATGGCAAACAGGAGTTTATTACTCCCAGCCGGCTGGACCGGCAAACTTCGCTGGCTCGCTGGATAAAAATTTCCCGGGGAGTAATTGAGCTTGGCCAGGGCGAGAGCAAGGAAGTATCACTGGAGATAAATGTTTCTCCGGACGCTTTGCCCGGCAAGCGTTACGCCATGATCAGTTTTCCAGCCGCGCCTAACCGCTACGCGGCGGAAAAGGCGGTTGGCGGAGTCGGCTCGGCACAGCTGCTGATCAATCTGGACGTAAAAGAGGTGATAGTTGAAAAAGCGCAGATCAGCGAATTTAAAGCCACCCGCAACGCGTATGTTCAGCCGCCGGTAATTTTTAATATCGCGGTTCAGAATTTCGGCAATCGCGATATCGCGCCTCAGGGGAAAATTTATTTGTATAACAGGCGAGGCGAGGAAATCAAGGCTTTGCCAATTGATTTTTCCAACCAGTTGATTGGTCCGGAAGAGACAGGGAGTTTGGCGCTGGAATGGAATCCGGAAAAGCAATTAGGCAAGATAAAAGCCAGAGTTGAGCTGGAATACGGAGGTGGGCGCGATTTAATGGACACTATTTATATTTGGCTGATACCGCTGCCATATTTGATTGGTTTTGTATTCTCTGCCGTTATTGTGATAATACTTTTGGTAATATTTTTGTTTAGAAAAACCTATCAACCCGGACATAAACCCGGCATGGAACTTCAAGAAGATGCGCATGGAGTAATAAATTTAAAGAATCAAGAATAAATAACTCATGTTACGCACTTATCGCGTAAACAAAGTTATAATTAATATAATTTAAACAAAAACGAGGATAAGAACAAGTTTTATCTTAGCATTTTTGTTTAAATTATATTAATTATAACTTTTTCTAAGGTAAAAATATTTAGTGCGTAAGGTGAGTAAATAATAATAAAGCAATGAAAAAAGCGTTATTAATAATATTTTGTTTTTTGTTTGGGTTCGGCTTTATCAGTCCCGGCTTAGCGCAGAATGATTCCCTTGCTTTGACCATTACTCCGCCGCTGGTTCGAAATAATGTCAGTCCGGGCCAGATATGGCAAAGCGCCATTAAGGTGGTTAATAATAACAAAAAAGAAATAACCGTTTTTGCCAGCGCGGTTGACTTTCAGGGAGGCACTGAAAACGGCTCGGTTCAATTTATACCAACAGAGGAATTGGGGGGAATTAAGGAGCATTTACTTAGCGAATGGCTGGTTCTGCCTGAAGAAGGAATAAAAATCGCTCCGTTTCAGAGTGAAAATATTGAGTTTATAATTGATGTTCCGGAAAGCGCCGAACCGGGCGGGCATTACGCGGCGATTTTGATCGGCACGGCTCCGCCGACTGATGAATTTTCCGGAGCGACAATAAAAGTAGCCTCTTTACTCGGATCTTTAATAATGCTTAACGTAACCGGCGAAGTAGTGGAGCAAGGGCAAATTCGGGAGTTTTCAACCGATAAAAATGTATATAGTGAAGCCAAAGTTGATTTTACGGTTCGTTTTCAGAATCAGGGAAACGTTCATATTCAGCCTCAGGGAGAGATACGGATATATGATATGCGGGGCAATCAAAAAGGAATAATAAGCATAAATCATAAGACTGAATTCGGCAACGTGCTGCCCGGCGATATCCGGCGCTGGGAATATGCCTGGGATGACGATATCGGGATACTTGACATGGGCCGGTATAAGGCGGATTTGATCCTTGGCTATGGCGAAAGAGCCAGAGAAACCGTTAGCCAGCCTCTTTATTTTTGGATAATTTTGTTTAAGCCGCTGATCTTGATTTTTTCATTAATAATTTTCTTTGTTTTGGGAACAGTTATTTTTGTCCGCCGCTCAATAAGAAAGGCCATTAAAGAAACGCGCGGCTTAGCCAACCTGGTATCGCCGGACGTAAGCGCTTTAAAAAAAATAGTAACCGCGGCGCCTAAGAAAAACGAAAAGGATAGCGGAATAATAAATTTAAAAAAGTTGAAGTAAAAATAATTGCGGGAGTAAAGTGGGGCTGTCGCCAAACACCAGTTTAGGCATAAATTTTTAAATTTTGTGAAAATTTTTCTTAAAAAATTTTTGCTTATGTGCTAATATAGGCCAATATTTTTTAAGGAAAATTTACCAAAATTTGGGAATTTAGGACAAACTGGTGTTTGGCGACAGCCCCAAAGTAAGGCAAAACCAACTATGGCTAAATTTATTGGGAAAAAAGAAATTATAGTAATGATCAGCGCGGTGATTTTGACCACAGCCGGAATCAAGGCCAGTGATAGTTTTTTTAATTCGGCTGATAAAGCAATAACCCCGGACGGGAAATGCCCTGTTTATATGGTGCATGTTGTTTCCGCAAGCGGTGATTTTTGCATTGACCAGTATGAAGCCAGTCCCGGGGATGATTGTTCATACCAAAATCCCGGAGGCCAGAATGAAACCAGAATTAATCTTGACTTTGGCAAATGCCAGCCGGTTTCCAAGCCAAACCGCGTACCGTGGCGCTATATTTCCCAGGATCAGGCGGTTTTGGCCTGCGCCAAAGCAGGCAAGCGTTTACCAACAAACGAAGAGTGGTTCGCGGCCGCCTTGGGCACGCCGGACAAGATCAATAGCTGGACTAATGATGACTGCCAGGTTAATAATAACTGGGAAGAACAGCCGGGAGCCGGAGGCAGCGGAATAAATTGCCGGTCCGCGGCCGGAGCCTTTGATATGGTTGGCAATGTCTGGGAATGGGTTAGCGGAGCGGTCAATAACGGGAAGTTTGAAGGGCAGGAATTGCCGGAGGCGGGTTTTATTGACAGTACCGGAGGAAACAGCCTGCCTGCTCTTACCAACAAACAAAGCCCTAACGAGAATTATTATTATGATTATTTTTTTATCAAGCATAACGGAGTGCGCGGCATGGCCAGAGGCGGTTATTGGGATAATAAATCCGATGCCGGGCAATATTCCGTTTATGTAGTTTCACCCCCTTCCGGGGTCGGCCAAGGCACCGGATTCAGGTGTGTCAAATAGTATGATTAAACCAACTATAAAATTTATTCATCATTTACGAATTTTTTTCTTTATGATGATCGTGATGTCTTTTTTGTATATCGCGAATTTAAATCCCATTGATATTAGCGTATTTTTAGGATCCAGGATTGGTTCAGCCGTGGGATTGAATGTAAGCGTGCCGGAAAATCCTTTTAATAAATTAGCTATGCAGCTGGAGGAAAAAGAGGAACGTTTGAACGAGCGTGAAAAAAATCTGGATGATCGGGCCGAGGCGCTGGGTGTGGGAGATAATATTGGCTTATGGTTAATGATCATAGCTTTTGGCATTGGCGCTTTATTTGTATTACTGCTTCTAAATTTTTATCTGGATATCAGACAACGGCGGTTTAAGAAAAAGCAGCCGGAAGATGTTAAAAATTAAACTCACTTATTTTAATGTCAACACGAAAGTCCACAATCTGTTTATTGCTGTTTGTTTGGCTTATTGGTTTTTTGTCGGCTTTGCCAAATATCAGCCGGGCAATGTCGCAGTTGAGCGATACTATATCCACTTCCTGGCCCAGTTATCCGTCAAATCATACAATAATACTAAAAGTCCATGACCATATTCCGCCAGGCAGCCAAATAGTGATCACCCCTGAGACAACTGATTTTTCCGTACTGGCCGGTTTTGATTACCGCGCTTTTGATCTGGCTAGTTCTAGCTCTAAATTGGGTCCTTACACGGACAGAGATCTGGGAGCTACAAGCACGGCCATGGAAGACGGCGTGGCCATAGCCGTGTCCGGCGCCGGCACCAGCACCTTAAATCAAATTACAATTACTCTTAATTCCAGCACCGGGATCAATAGCAATGAATTTATCCGTTTGGAGATCGGCGCTAACGCGCTTTACGGCACTACCAGTTTGGATCAGATCCTTAACGCGACAACCACAGGTTCGCAGCTAATAAAAATAGAAATATTAGACAGTAATGGCCAACTGATTGATCAAGGCGAAGCAGTGATCGTAATGGTTAATCCGGTTTTAATGACCAATTCGCAGGCCAAAGTAAGATCTAACGGACAGCCGAACGGAGTATTGCAATACGGCACAACTCAGACTTTAATGAGTTTAACCACTAATTATTACGCGGATTGCCGCTATTCAATGGCTTCCGGCACTTTGTACGCGGATATGGCCAATGATTTTGCTTTTACCGGAGTTTACTATCACTCAGTAATTATTAGCGGATTGGTAGACGGCCAGTTTTATACATATTATATTCGCTGCCGCGACACGTATAATGTTGATGATACTACGGATTATATCATTCAGTTTGAAATTTCCGGATCAGAAGGTGATGGGGGCGATGAGTCCGGCGATCCTGGTTCAGGCGGCTCAGGCGGCGGCTCAGGCGGTGGTTTAGGCTCGGATATAGGACCGGGACTTGGCGATTATTTGCCTTTTCCTCCTGAACCCGGACTGCCAGGCGTTGTGCTTACCGGTTGGGCTTTCCCGGATAGCGAGGTAACCATACTTAAAGACGGCATTGAGCAGGGCAAAGCCTTAACTAACAGCCAGGCGGAGTTTGGAGCATTTTTAGAGGAATTAAATCAGGGAATATATACTTTTAGCCTGTGGGGAGCTGATCCGGCCGCGCGAAAGTCCAGCACTTATTCCACTACCTTTTGGATTGACCAAGGCACGCAAACAACCGTATCAGATATAATTTTATCTCCAAGCATAGCTTTAGCTAATACTGAATTTAATAGCGGCGAAACCATAGAAGTATTCGGCTATTCAGTGCCTGGCGAAATTGTTGGAGCCTGGCTTTATGCTAAGGGCGAAACAAATTTAAACGAAGAAAACGCGGAGATCAAAGAAGTGGTGGTTAGAAGCGACGGCAAATGGAATATTTATTTTAATACAACCGGAATGAACAACGGCCAATACCAGGTTAAAGCCAAAACAAAAATTGAACTAAGGGGCGAGAGCGGTTTTAGTCAGGCATTGAATCTGGCGATTGGCAACGCGGTTGAACAAGAGATCTGCTCCGGAGCCGACCTGAACGGCGACGGGCTGGTTAATCTGACGGATTTTTCCATATTACTTTATTATTGGGGCACGGATGACGATTGCGCGGATCAAAATGACGACGGCACAGTTGATTTAACTGATTTTAGTATTATGATGTTTTATTGGACAGGGTGAATTATCTATTAGACTCACTACACAATAATTTTTTATAACAAAAATCCATTCATAATCAAATATGAATTTAAAAAAATAATTTCATCCTTTTGCGCTATTCAGCTTCGCCTGCGTTACAATAATACATTCCATCTAAATCATTCTCGCTCTGCACAGGGCATTCACCGCAAATACACCCCTTTTTTTCAAGGGCGCAAGTTGCTTTGCCGCGAGCGCAAAAAAGGCCTTCCATTTTTTCCTTCATGCATTCATTGTAAGTTGGGCAATTCCCACAAATGCATTTCATTAAATTTTCTTTGGTGTTGGCTACTTTCATATTATTGAATTAAATTATTTTTGTTTAATTCTATAAATATTACCCTTGCCTGATTGTCCGGGCTTATCGCCTTCGCCATGCAGATCGGTAAAATAAAGACCATCTATGCCAAAAGATAAACCGCATGGGCTGGCTGCCTTTTCTCCGATATAAACAACAAAATCGTCGTATGATTTAATCGCCTCAGAGTTATCAGTTAATTTTAATTTAACGATTTTTTTTCCTTTAATTGCTCTTCCCGGAGCGTAAGCGGAACCGAATAAAGCAACAAATAATTCGTCATTATATTTTTCTTTGAATTGTTTGTTTTGCATAAAATCCAAAGCTGTTGGCGCGTGAGTATAATTCCAAACAAAAAAAGAATTTTTTCGCATACTCTCGGGCCAGCCATAATTTTTGCCTGCCTCTACTTTAGCCAGCCTATCATCGTTAGCCGGGCCATTGTCGGAAATATATAATGATTTATCGCTTTTTCGCCAAATAGCCCCAAAAGGATTTCTAAAACCTTTAGCAAATATTGAACTTTTGGGATTTGGATTATCAATTGGAATTGATCCATCAAAATTTATACGCAAAATTTTACCGCGCAAATCATTGTCATCCTGGGCAACATTCGGATCAATCATGCCATCTCCTATGTTTACATAAAGTTTTTTGTCCGGCCCAATTGTTACCGTTTGAATTTGATGAGCCGCTTTTACTGAAGGAATGTTATCTATAATCACTTCGCTTGATTCTATTTTAAGCCCGTCTTTGCTTTTTGTCCTAACAAGTTTTGCTTTTGTCTCCCCATCATCATCATATATCATAGTAACAAACAAATCTCCTGTATTTGGTTCAACACAAATTCCTATAATGCCGGATTCGCCTGTCCCGGGGAATAGGTAGTTGGGGTCATAATTTAACAATGTGTCAGAATAAGTTTTTACTTTCCAATTATTTGTTATTACTTTTATGCCGCTATATAATTCTGTAACATAAGCAAGAGGCGCTTTTGGATCATCAGATGGCTTAGGCACGAATGAAATATTTACAGGCAGCGTAAACCCGGTTGCCATAAGCTCAATTTCAAAACCAGGGAAAACCCACCAATTTTGTATTTTATCGCTTGTCATATTGTTTTAAACATAGCACATTTTTTTAATAAATAATAGACTGATTTTTAGTATGATTAATTTGAATTACAAATATTTTCTTGAAATTTTAGCATTATTATAATATACTAAACAGCATGACGAATAAAAAAATCATAGTTTAAGACAAATATATATGACAAAAAAATTAACTATTAGAAATAGCACGGCGGAATTTTTAATATTTACTTCTCAGGCGGGAGAGGATGGAATTGAAGTGCGAGTGCAAGATGAAAATATTTGGCTAACCCAAAAATTTATTGCCAAGCTTTTTGATGTAAAAATTCCTACTGTAAACGAGCATCTTAAAAATATTTTTTCTGGCAATGAATTAGATGAAAATTCAGTTATTAGGAATTTCCTAATAACTGCCAAGGACGGAAAAAATTACAACACCAAACACTATAATTTAGAGGTAATTATCTCGCTTGGCTACAAAATAAATTCTGACAGAGCAACAGATTTTAGAAAATGGGCGACAAGAGTTTTGAAAGATTACGCGGTAAAAGGATATGTTTTGGATGATGAACGATTAAAAAACGGGGCGTATTTAAGCAAACAATATTTTAAGGATTTAATTCTTGAAATTCGCGATATTCGCGAAAGCGAAAGAAATTTTTATCAGCAAATTACGGATATTTACGCCATGGCGATGGATTATGATGTTCATTCACACATCACAAAAACATTTTTTGCTACTGTTCAAAACAAACTTCATTATGCCACACATGGCAACACCGCCGCGGAACTTATCACTAAAAGAGCTGATTATAAAAAAAATTATATGGGGCTTACAACCTGGAAAAAAGCTTCGCGCGGAAAAATTTTAAAATCAGACGTTTCAATCGCGAAAAATTATCTTAACAAAAAGGAAATAAAGTCGCTTAATAGAATTGTAACGATGTATCTTGACTACGCGGAACATCAGGCTGAAAAAGGAATTCCAATGACGATGAGAGATTGGTCGGAAAAATTAAACGCTTTTTTGAAATTTAATGAAGCGGAAATTTTAGAGAATGCCGGAAAAGTAACAGCGGAAATTGCTAAGGCGTTTGCCGAAAGTGAATTTGAAAAATACAGACCAATCCAAGATCAATTATATGAATCTGATTTTGACAAAGAGGTTAAAAAGATTTTGAAGAAAAATAAATAATATGCCGTAAATTTTAATTATAAAAAAGCAGATTCGTCTATGGCTTTGCCTCTTGGTCTTTATTTTGTAGATTTTAGGAATTATGGTATAATATTTGTAATTAAACGCTAAAATTATAAATTTAAGATTATGAGTTTTTTAGACAAATTAAAAGTTAAAGTTGAGGAAGGCGGAGCAATGGAAAACCAGGTTCAAGGAGAAAAAAAAGACAAAAAAAGTTCCGGCTTTTTGCAATTAGACGTTGATATTCTTCAAACTACGGACGCGATCATTATTATTGCTCCGATTCCCGGCGTTGAAGTCAAAGATCTGGATATAAGTATTGAGAATGAAAATGATGTTGTTACTATCCAGGGCAAAAGACAGATGCCCGGGAGTGTGGATTTTGGCGGGGAAGAAAAGAAATATTTAAGGCAGGAATGCCATTGGGGGCCGTTTTATAGGCAGATAATCCTTCCTCAGGAAGTAAACGTTACTGACGTAGAGGCTAAGTTTAAAAAAGGCATTTTAATTCTTAGATTGCCTTTACTAAGGCTGCAAAACGGCGGTAAGAAAAAAATCGTGGTTAAGGCGGAAAAATAGGGTTACGAATTTACGAATCAATACCTGCCCGCAGTGCTACAGCGTTGCAGGCGGGCGAATTTACGAATAGTTATTTGAATATAATGAAACTATGAGGAGGTTTTATAAATTTTTTCAACTTTTAATACTTTTGTCTTTTTTTGTTGTTCCGGTTGCTGGTTTGGCGCAGGCCGGTGGGGCGACTTTGTTCGTGTCTCCGGGTAGCGGCACTTATACAATAAATAAAAGTTTCAGCATGAAAGTAATGGTGGATAGCAATGGCGGAGTTGGCATTAACGCGGCTGAAGGGACGATCAAGTATGATCCTAGCTATTTAAGCATTTCAAAAGTAACCGACACAAATTCAATATTTAAACTCTGGACATCAGATCCTTCTTATTCCAATTCAGCCGGCACCATTACCTTTGGCGGCGGTTCCCCGGGTTCTTATACTGGCAGCGCAGGAGAAATATTTAGTGTTACTTTTACTGCCAAAAAAGCAGGTGTTGCCAATGTAACCTGGTCAGCCGGGGTAGTGCTGGCTGCCGACGGCAAGGGCACAAATGTGTTTAATGGGTTTGGGAACGCGAAATATACGATTCAAGCCGCTGCAGAGGAAGAGAAGAGAGAAGAAACAAAAGAAGAAACAAAAGAAGAGCCTAAGGGCATATTACCGCCATTACCCGAAGTATCTTCTGTTTCCCACCCACAAGGCGATACCTGGTATTCGGATAATGAACCGGAATTTGCCTGGAAGATCCTTTCTGACCTTACCGGAGTAAGCTTTGAGATAACCGATAAGGCAATTGATGATCCCGGTGAGGAAAATGACGGCATTATTGAGAATATCAAACTTGAAAGCCAGGAAGACGGGGAATGGCACTTTCATATTAAGTATCAAAATCGTTTTGGCTGGGGGCAAATCGCGCATAAAAAGCTGTTAATTGATACCACCCCGCCAAAAGATTTTATTATTGTTCTTGACAATGACGGTGATGTTACTAATCCGACGCCTAAACTGGTATTTTCCACTACTGATGAAACTTCCGGTATTAGCCATTATCAGCTTGATATCGGGCTTGAGTCCGCGCGCGTAAGTAAAGAAGAAATGAATAAAGGGTATTATAAAACCCAGCCCTTAGCTCCGGGAGATTACGAGGCAAGCGTAGCAGCTGTTGATCTGGCCGGTAATATTGCTTCTTCAACCCTTAAATTCAGCATTGATCCTTTAAAGGCGCCGATCATAACCAGCCTTCCCAAGATTCATAACCGGAAAGACGATTTGATCATCCGCGGCACTTCTTTTTATCCTAACGTAACCGTCAGGCTTTATATCGGGAGTGATAATGAAGAAGAGGAAACAATGACGGCTGATATATCAACAGATAATGAAGGCAATTGGACATATTTTTATAAAGGCAAGATTGATAAAGGAACTTATGAGGTTTGGGCCAGGATATTTGATGAACGTGGCGCCCAAAGCCTGGACAGTACCAGGCATATAATGACCGTGGTTTCACCGTCAATAATAGCCGCGTATTGCAGCTGGATAATGATACTTCTTCTTTTGGTTATTGCCGGCCTTATTCTTTATATATTTTATCAGCGAAAAGAATATAGAGAAGAAAAATTAAGAATTTTAACCGAAACCGAGGAAGTGAAAAGCAGATTAGGAAAGATTTTCGCCGCCCTTAGGGAAGAGATTGATGAATTAATTATATTGGCTGATAAAAAGCCGGGTATGTCCGAGTCTGAACGGCGCGTAAAAGAAAAGCTGCAGGAATCTTTGGATATTTCCGAAGAGTTTATCAGTAAGGAAGTTGAAGACGTGGAAAAGGAGATAAACGTGAAGAAAAAAGAAGAAAAATAAATATGAAACAGTTTAAGATGCGCGCTGGCGAGCGAGCGCTCGTGATCGTCGCGCATCCGGATGATGAGACGATCTGGATGGGCGGAACAATTTTACAAAATAAAAACGTCCACTGGACGATTTTTTCATTATGCCGCAAAAGCGACAAAGATCGGGAGCCGAAGTTTTGCTCGGTCTGCAAACACCTGGGCGCGAAAGGTATAATTACCGACTTGGAAGACGAGGGTAAGTTGGATATTAAACAGACAATACCTTTGATAAAAAAATATTTGCTTTCAAAACTTAAAAATAAAAAATTTAACTATGTCTTTACTCATGGGTCAAATGGCGAATATGGCCATCCTCGGCATAAAGGCGCACATCAGGCAGTAAAAGAGTTAGCAGAGAAAAAGAAAATAATTACCCAAAATTTATTATTTTTTAACTATAAAAACGATTCACAGGGCAAGTTTTCCAGTATGACTTTTAAGAAAGATTCAGATATTATTACAAAACTGCCAAAAAATATATTTATAAAAAAGAAGCGTTTGCAGTCAGAAGTGCACGGGTATAAATGGAATGGAATTGATAATAGAATGTGCACCAAAGAAGAAGCCTTTAAAAAAATTAAAATATAAAATACAGATAAGTAAACAGCCAGACTAAAAATTTTTCTGCTGTCTGTCGTCTGCTGTCTGTCGTCTAATCGTATGAAAATCGCGGTTTTATTTGCCCATCCGGTAGAGCCGGACGGGCTAAGCATTCAGGGCCATCTTTTGTGGCGCGGCTTGAAAGAGCTGGGAGTAGACGTTATGCCTTGCCACCACGCGCCCAGTTTTCAAAAACAATGGCTGATGTCGGCCTATAAGCCGGATGTGGCAATCGGCATAGGTGCCTGGACATATACGCCGGATATAATTTACAGTCCGCTTAACAATAACGTGGTTCCGGTGCCCTGGTTTGTGGCTGACGGCTGGGTCGCTAATTATCAGGACGCGATCAGCGATTTGCCTTTGGTATTTACAACCAGCGACTGGGTAACCGAGACTTATAAGCGGGATGGCTGCAGAGTGAATAATTTCCGCACCCTGCCGGTAGGTTTTGATGCCAAGGAAATATTTCCGGTGCCGCTCTCTGACCCAAAGACAATCAAGCTTAGGGAAATGCTTGGCATCCAGCCGCATGAAAAAATGATCCTGACGATCGGCGGAGATGTCACAAGCAAGGGCGCTCAGGAAATGATAAAAGCTTTGGCCGAGATAGACAAAGAATTTAAGGATTGGAAATATGTGCTTAAGCATTGGGACTCAGAGTCAGCTGAAGTTCACAGCCAGGAAGAGGAGCGTTTGATTGAAGAGTCCGGCCTGGATATGGGCAAATTCGTATATCTCTCAGGCGCGTTTTCCCATGACTTTATGAATTATTTGATCTCGGCCTGCGATATTTACGCCGCTCCCAGCCGTTTGGAAGGCTTTGGCATGATCCAGGTTGAAGCCATGGCTTGCGGCAAGCCGGTTGTTTCTATTAACAAAGGCGGCCCGGCTGATACTATTATTCACGGTGAAACCGGGTATTTGGCAGAAGTAGCCGATACTATTAAATTAACCGAAGAGTGGGCATACGAAGGTATGGGTTTTGAAGCTGATCATAAGATCAAATTTGAGGAGCCAAAAGTATTTGCTTATCGCGCTTCTGTTGATGATTTGGCCAAGTATACAAAACAACTTCTAATGGATGATAAATTGCGCGAGCGAATCGGCAAACAGGCGCATGAGCACGCGATGAGTAATTATCAGTATAAAACCGTAGCCAAAAAGGCATTAAATTCATTGGAAGAGATGATAGACTTGAAAAAATAAAAAAAATAATAAAATAAGAAAAACAAAATAATCGCCTTAACATAACGTCAGGGCGATTATTTTAATTGGCGAAAAAAGAAAAACTATTTAAAATATATTGCTTTTTTTTGCTTGACGCATTCGTAGGCGTAGATGTAGGCACCGGCGCTCCAGCCCTGATAAGGCTCGCCTTTGGGCTGGCCGGTGCCTCCGTGGAGCCATTCGTTAAATTCGTAACCGGTCTTAAAATCGCGGGTTTTTAATTTTTGCAAATTAGCTTTGGCCAGCAGCTCAAGCTCTGTGTTTGCTTTTTTATATTCTTTCATTTTAATCAGGGCGGCTATGTAAACCCCGCCGATCATGGGCCAGATGCCGCCGTTTAAATAGTGCAGGGGCGTGCGGGCGTCGCATTTACTAAAGTAAGAGCGCCATTCTTTGTCGCCTTTTTTAATAGGCGGCCAGATCGCCTTTACTGGATAAGGGCGGTTTATTTTTGCCTTTTCTATGTGGCGCATAATGCTTTTGGCAATGCGCGGATTAGCCAGACCAGTGACAATAGTTAGCAGGTTGCCCAAAGAATCAAACCATTCCTCTTGCTCGCGGTCGCCATCATGATTTTTCCAGTTCCAGGGCAGATAATAGCCGAGTTTTGGGCTGTAAAGATCCAGGTAGGTCCAGGTTTTGCCGTTTAGATTGCGTTTAAGCTTTAGGGCCAGCTTTTCTTTACCCAGCATATTCAGGGCCGCATAATAAAGCGCCTGGGTATTAATAACATGGCCGTATTTATGGGGAAAAGCGTCCTGCCAGTCCATGGTCGGGAGTTGGGTAAGGACCCAGTCTTCATTCGGGTCCTGGTATTGAAGCCAGACCAGGGCGCGGGCAAGATTGTTTTTATGCGCTGTTAACAGTTTATAATCATTGTATGTATAAGCATAAATATAATGCCCGATTATATACCAGAGAGACGAGTCAATAGTATTGTATGTTTTGTCAGAGCGGCGGTCCGGATTATACGAGCCTACGCAATTAGGGATTTGCCCCTTAGGAGTTTGCCATTTTTTAAGCAGATTCAAACTGTCGCGGAAAGGTTTTTTAAATTTATTACCGACCAGTGCCGCGCCCATGGCCGTAATCATAGAGTCCCGGGCCCAGACGGCTTCGTATCCGCCTTTAAGCCCGGACGCGTAAAAACCAGGCTCACGCGCGCAAGCCTCAATTATTTCAACCGCCTTGTCATAAGCTTTTTTTGTAATATCCATATTATTATTCGGATGTCCCGTCCCGAGTTCTCGGGATAGTGCGGGTTCGCGAAGCGAATAACTTATTTTTTTGGGGAATTTGCTCTATTGCAAGACGGGCCAGCAAATAAGAGACAGATGATTCGGCGCCCTGGTTAAAGTTAAGCGAATATTTACCCAAGCCGTCAAAACAGCCCCCGGTCGCTTCGTCATAAACCATTTGTTTTAAGTGGTTTTTCCCCAGAAACCACTGGAAAGCCAGTTTAGCCTTATCTTTGTATATATTTTTTCGCGTAATTAAATGGGCCACGACCAGACTATCAACCGCTGAGGCGGCATCTTCCGGCTGCTGGTCAAAATAAGCCCGTTTTCCGTTGCGGAAATACCAGCCGTCCTGCCCGATCGGGGAAAAATATTCATCACGCTCAAAAGTAATATTCATTAAAAATTGCAAGGATTTTTCAGCTACTTCCTTGTATTTTTTATTACGCGTCAGGCCATAAGCGCGAAAAAGCGCTTCCGGCAGCTTGTAATTAGAATAAGTCAGGCAGTCCTCAAACCAATACCACTTGCCAGAGTTGTTGCTATTGTTTTTTACCTGCCATTCAAATTGCCTGATCAATCGGTCGCTTAATTTTTTTGTCATTTCTATTATTTCTTCACGCATTTTAGGCGGGAGAATCTTGGCATCGTTTTGTTGGTAAGCATAGCTTAAACCGTTAATGGCAAACGCGATTGCCCGCGGAGATTTGATATCAGGCAGCCATTTAATGGCTTTTTTCAGCATAATTTTACTTGAGCGTGTTATTTTATTATCAATCCTGTCGCATTGCAGAGCGTAACCCAGCGCCCAGGTTGCCCGGCCCAGAGAATCCTCGCTTTCCTGGCGATCGTTAAAAGTCTGCTGGTAGCTGACAAAATTATGGAACTTGCCGTTTGATTTTTGGCAAAATTTTATGAATTTTAAATATTTTTTTATTAAATTTAAAGTACTGGCAATCTTTTTCTTTTCATACCACTGGATTGAGGCGATCAAGGCGCGGGCGTTATCATCCAGACAGTAGCCGGAATGGGTGTCAGGCCTGGTATGGTTGGCAAACTGGATCATACCGAATGAATCAGTCAGGTTTTTAATATAGTCAAGTTTAATAGCCGGCCACTTATCCTGCTCGCGCGGGATGATTTTGGCAAAACGGTTAAAGGTATTAAAGTAGCTATGCGCTACGTTTTGCCAGGTCATATGTCTGGTATAGAAATAAGTGTTTTTTGACATATTTTTGCGCATTTTTTTGTCTGAGAGCATTTCAAGAAGCGCTTGCTTAATATCGCCGGAATTGCGGAAGCGCGTCAATATGCCCCGCTCGCGGTTAATCACGGATTTGGCGTATTGGCTGGCTGTGGCAATAGACGGACAAGCGCAGGACATAGCGTCCGAAAGCGATCCGCTTGAAGCCTGATCACGGCTAAGCATTGGATAAACATAAATATCCGTGGCCTTAAGAAAGTCCACCACCTCGGGCTCGGATAAGTATTTGTTATAGAACTTAACATTATCTTCAAGCCGGTGCTTGACTATCAGGCGTTTAAGTTTATTGCGGTATTTTTCTCCTTCGTTTTTTAATATTTGCGGATGAGTCGCGCCAATTATCAGATACAAAAGATTAGGGTATTCGCGCACCACTTCGGGCAAGGCCTCAATCGCGTATTCTATTCCTTTGTCGCAGCTGATCATTCCAAAGGTTGAGATAACAGTCCGGCCTGATAAATTAAGCTTTCTTTTGGCCTTTGATTTTGACGGGAAAGCGACATTAAAAACGCCGTGCGGTATTACCTTTATTTTATTTTTTTTAACCCCGTAAATTTCATGCAGAATATCCCTGGCTTGCTGGTTCATAACGATCACGCCGGCTGATTTTTCCGCGATTACCCGGCCGACGTTTTTCATTTTTTCATCCGGGCGCGGCAGAATCGTATGCATAGTAATGATTGCCGGCTTGCGCAAAATCTCTAAAAAGGGAATTAAAAATTCGCCTTGTTCGCCGCCGAACAGGCCGTATTCATGCTGGATATTAACCAGTTTAATATCTGAAGCGCGGTTGATCTCATTAGCGCGGTTAAGATAGTCTTCAATCTCGGTTTCATTGATCTGCATGATCACTTTTCGCGGGTAGTTATAGATTGAAGTGCCGTTGGAATTAATGGCCAGTATTTTACTTTTTATTTCCGGGTTATATTCTTTATCAATTGCCGCGGTCAGGCGCTTATTAAAGGTGGCGATTCCGCATTCACGGGGCGGATATGAGCCCATATAAAGAATACACGGGATTTTTCGTTTATCCATAAAGCATGGGGAGATGAATAATCAATATCTAATTAATTTTTAACTTTATGTTTAAGAAGTTCTTTTATTAATTTTTCTTTATTCACGCTGGCAACAGACACGCGGGAGTCGGCCGAGCCGTAATAAATATAGAGGCGTTCGTTAAATTCAGTCGTTCCGGTTGGGAAAACAACGTTATGCACATGTCCGTTGCGTTCATTATAATGCTCGGGCACGAAAAGCGGATCCGGCAAACGGGCAATTACTTTGGTCGGGTATTTTAGATCCAGAAGCGCGGCGCCGGCGCAATAGACGCGGCCTTTGTTGCGCGGTTCAACGCCGTGATAGATGATCAGCCAGCCTTTATTGGTTTTTATCGGCGGAGCGCCGCTGCCGATATGCCTGGCCTCCCAGCCGTGCCGGCCTTCCAGAACCACGTGTTTGTCAATATTTTCAATATGTTTTTTCCAATAGCCGTTGGTTTTTGGCTCTTTGAAATTTTTAAAGCGGGCTAATTGGATATCAGGCAGGACGCGGTGCAGAAGAGCGTATTTGCCCCTTATTTTTTCCGGAAACAAGACACCGTCCTTTTCCCAGACTTTTACGTTTTTATGGGCGAATTTTTCGTAAAAGCTGGCAAAGAAATAATAATCATCTTTGAGTTTGGCCTGTCCGAACAAGTTGACCGCGTCACGGTATTTCATTGTCGGGCTGATAATGCCGCCGCGCTTTAATCTAAACAGGCTTTGGCCGCGCATATAGGCGATAACGGCGTGGCGTCCGTCATGGGCGACATAAATAACAAAAAACGTATTACCAATTTTGGTAATACGCGGATCTTCTATGCCTTTGCTTTCACATTTTAATTTTGGCGTGTAGAGCGGTTTTTTCCAGCGCTTAACCACTTCCAGCGGTCCTTTTAATTCGGCATAGCCAAAGCAGGACATAAAATTTTTGTTCAAGGCGCGGTAGATTATTTGAACTTTATCGCCGTCTTGAAAAACACCTGGATTAAAAACAGATCTGTTTTCAAATTTAAGTTTACTTGGACGCAAAATCGCGCCGTGTTTGGTAACGCGTAACATAAGTATATTATATCAAAAACGCTCCTTATTAGCAATAAAATTATTTGACATAAAATTTTTTGGACATATTAAAAATAGTTAAAATTTTTCAATTATAAAAATCCGCCCTTATAAATTTCAAGAGCGGATTTTTTTGTATTTTATTAAGCTATTCCTTTTTGGAATCGTCGTGGCCTTTTTCTTTATTTTTTCGATTATTTGACGCATTTGGCGTAGCATTCGAAAAATAATCTTCCATCATTTCTTCTTGACTCTGACCACGCTCGGCCGGAGAATGGTCGCACATAACTCTACCACAAATCGGACAAGGCATTATTCATCGCCTCCTTTTTTTAAAATTTATTACAACTATAAACACAAATCTTTATTAACTTGTAGCACTGTTTCAATAGTTTGAAATTCGTTGGGATATTTTTCCTGCAGCATTTTTCTCAGCTTTGGTGATTTTTTGTCAGAACCGTCTAAAATCTTTGTATCACGATGAGTAAAAGCATCAACAAAATCACAAATTGAAATAATCATCGCAATATCCAAAACTTTTTTTATTGTTGCCGGACTTAGACTTGCGGGAAAATCGTTCGTTTTTAGACCATAACCTTTGTTATATAAATTATGGTGCAAGCCGGCGCATAACGCGGTAAATAAATGTTTATCTTCCATAGCCATATATGCCGCGATCGCATGACGCTTAACTTCGCTATATTCTTCCGGATTAATATTATGCCCATCAAATAATTTATAAGGCAATAATATTTTTCCCACATCGTGCAATAATCCAGAAAAGAAAGCCGCTTTGTCGTCTTTCTTTTGTCGCTTGGCGGTTTGTTCGGATAATAGAGCCACTCGTTCCATGTGTTTTTTTACTTGCAAATGATTCACGGCAGATAATGAAAGGATTAATTTTGCCGTATGCCCCAGACCTCCCCTTGGTTGATAATTGTTTATTTTCCGTAAAATTTTAGTATCTGTATTCATGGCAACATCCTCCTGTCTTAAACCTTTTTAAAATCCGATTATTTATTGCTTAACAACTTCCACATCATTTCAAAATACACACGATGCGCGTTTGAAAAATTTTTACTTTCAATAACAATCACGATATTTTCAGTCTTTGTGGAAAACATTGCTATTTTATCGCCGTAAATAATTTCCGTGGTTTCAAATTTAAACTCGCTTGGAGCAATTTTCGTGTGTCTATTATATGTATCGTCTTCGGATTGCAGCTTCCTTGCTAAGGCAGAGTCTTCATTAATCACCCGACTGCTAAAACCCAATTTCTTTTTTCTTTGTTGCAATTCGTTTAAATATTTTTTACCTCCAAATTCAACAAAAGTTTCTATTCTTGCTATCCCGACCCACTGTTTTTCTTTGGATAAAAAAATATCATCCCAAACTTGTCTAAAGCCTTTTTCTCCTTTGTATATTTTTAATTCAGGTTTATAGCTTTCCAAGATTCCTAATGTTTTTATATTTTTAAGCAATTCATCCGTTGTTTTTTTTGCCGCATTTAATTTTTTATGCTTTTCATCTAAAACAGAATAAAACTTGCTTGTTGGATTTTCTACGATTATTCTTCTTTTTTTACCGCATTTCGTTTCTATTAAAAATCCTTTTACTTTTAATTTCTCCACAATATCATAAACGGTTCCTCTGCTGATCTTTGTTTCTTGAGTAATGCCCAAAATACTGGATTCATTATTATTTAATACGGCTAAATACACCAAAACTTCTTTGTGTTTAAAGCCTAATTTGTAAAGAGCTTTTCTTATTTTATTTTCTTGCACATTATCAGACATATTAATTTTAGACAATAAAATTTGTCTTTTATTTATAAATATTAAATTATTTTATTAAATATAAGCAATTTTATTTTAAATAAATAATGACGAATTACACCGTCATTTTATAGCCTATTTTTTATTTTGTCAATATTTAAAATAGCAATTTAAAATAACAATTTACTAAAACCTACTAATTAGCACTAAATTAGTAGGTTTTAGTAAAAAAAATAGTAAAAAATTGAATTGACTTTTAACAGTAATTTTTTTATAATATAAATATGATAAAAGAAAAGTATTTAAAAAAAATAAAAAAGAAAGTGATTCAATTTAATCAGGGAAAGGATTTAAAGTTTTTTATATTTGGCTCCAGTTTAAGTAAAAAACATTTTGGCGATCTTGATTTAGGGGTTGTCGGCAACGTAAACGATAAAGAACTGTACAAACTAAAAGAAGATTTTGTTGATTCTACGCTTCCTTATTTTGTTGATGTAGTTAATTTTAATAAAGTTGAAAAAGAATTTAAAAAAAACGTATTTGATAATAAAATATTATGGATAGTACCTTAAGCCTAAAGTTAAATAAATATAAACAAGCCCTGGATAGTCTGGAAATCGCGCTAAAAGAAGAAAAGAGCGCTTTGGCGCGCGATTCAGTTATTAAGAGATTTGAATATACTTATGAATTATGTTGGAAAACCGCCAAAGTATTTTTAAGCAAGAATTTTGGCGTTGATGTTTATTCACCTAAAGAATGCTTTCGCGAGTTAAGGAAAAACGGCTTGGTCAGCGATGAAGAAACAGAGCTACTGCTTATGATGACGGATAACAGAAATGAAATTATACATACTTATAACGAACAGCTCTCCACTGAATTGTATGAAACAATTAAGGAAAAATATTTTATATTATTAACGCAAATTTATAAAGCATTAAAAAAATAATTTTAATAAATTAACAAGGAGGATTTATGCGTATTTTAGTTGTTGAAGACGAAAAAGAAATTAGAAATTTTTTAAAAAAAAGTTTGGAGGCTGAGTGCTACGCGGTTGACACGGCCGAAAACGGGCAAAAAGGACTGGAGTTTGCCCGCAATAATAATTACGACCTTTTACTTTTGGACAATATCATGCCAGGCCGGACCGGCAAGGAAATATGCGAGAGCTTGCGGCAGCAAGGCAGGAACGTGCCGATATTAATGCTGTCTGTTAAGTCAGAGGCTACCACTAAGGTGGATTTGCTAAACGCCGGAGCTGACGATTATTTAACCAAGCCTTTTTCTATTGATGAATTATCGGCCCGCATCAAGGCCTTGCTTAGGCGCCCGAATAAAATAAAGCGGGAAATTTATAAGCTTGATGATTTGACTCTGGACGTAAGCAGGCATATGGCCAAGAGAGGGGACAGAGAGATATATTTAGCCCGGAAAGAATTTGCTTTGCTTAATTATCTAATGATAAACAAGGGAATAGTTCTATCCAGGAGTATGATTATGGAACATGTTTGGGATATGAGCGCTGATCCTTTTTCCAATACGATTGAGTCGCATATAGTATCGCTTAGAAAAAAAATTGACGCTCCAAGCAGGAAAAAGCTGATTCATACGGTTCAGGGAAGAGGATATAAGATAGATACTAGGCCAAACAATGAATAAAATAATTTGTTAATATTAGATAAAAAAACCACCTTTAAGGTGGTTTTTTTATACTTTCTTTATGAAAATTTTATACTTTCTTTATATTTTCATAATGTTTTTTTAGTATAATTAAATAAATGGTGCATAAGCCAGAAATTAAATTGTTCTTTAAAAAAGGGGAGAAAAATGAAATATGATAATTTTGATGTAAATAGCTGGGGCGGGTATGCGAAGTGTTATGATGCGTTAAATGATTTAAAGCCTTATCAAAATTTGCAAATGACGGTAATTAGCAATCTTTTTTTGTCATCCGGGAATTTGATTTTAGATGCTGCTTGCGGGACAGGGAATTTGCCGTGTTGGTTGAAAAAAAATAAAAAAAATTTTGATTTAACGATCGCGGGTCTGGATTTTTCTGATGAAATGCTTGAGTTGGCGAAGGAAAAGAATCAAGAAAAATATTTTATCTTTGCTAAACACAATTTAAACAAAGACATTCCTTTTGCTGATGAATATTTTGATCAAATTGTGAGCGTCAATACTTTGTACGCGCTTAGTGACCCGGCCAGAATTTTATCTGAATTTTATAGAATTTTAAAACGAGGAGGGCGCTTAATTTTAGTTAACCCCAAAAGGGGCTATGAGAATGGATTAATTCTTAAAGAGCATTGTTCCGATATCGGTCCGGACGAACCATGGCTGAACGTGCATTCAAGTAAGGAGAAAGAGTTTGAGCTGTTAAAAAGAGCGGTAAATGATATTGAAGTAAGATCCAAACTGATGGCTGTCGCAAAATTCAACTGTGAAATATTGAAAAATAGAAAGTTTTACTTCTTGTCATTGGCAGAATTATCTCAACTTGTGCGTTCCCAAAATTTTTTTATTATTCGCCGCGAAAAGGTATATGCTAATCAAGCAATTCTAATCGTGGCCCAAAAATGAGAAGAGAGGGCTAACATGAAAAGAAAGCAATTGATTAAAGAAAAAAGTAGCCGTGCGCTAAATATACAAATATGTTATTGTAAAAGAGGAGATGAAGAATATAAAAAAGTATGTGATTTTGCATTTAGTGTTTATAAAAAGAGACTTAATGCGGAGTTAAAAGAATTTCATCATTATTTTGTATATGCAAAGAAAGGAGATAAAATTGTAGGTTGTTTAGGGTTTACTAATGGAGACAAAAAAAATCCTTTGTTGGTTGAGACGTATTTTGATTTTAATTTATTAAATTATATTTCAGATTATACTAAAATAAAGAGGAAATCTTTCGGTGAAATCGGAACCTTGGCGGTTTTTAAAGAAAATAATCATTTGGTTATATTTTTAATTGCCGGAATTATTATTCTCTGTAATAGTTTGAAAATTAAATTTGTCGCTTTAACTACTACAAAAATTATACAAAAAATGTCTTTACCATTACAAATTAGGTTAAAGAAGATTGGAAAACCAAATTTAAAATCAAAGGATGAAGAATTTTTAAAAAATTGGAGAAGATATTTTCTCGCAAATCCTGAATCAGTGGCAATTGATATTCAACAAGCAATTAATGGTTCAATAATGCAGAAAGAAAAATCTAACAACTATGGAGTTATATTTGATTATTGATCAAGTTGCAAAAAAAAGGGGGGGGGGTAGGATTTAAACTGCACCCCCTTAATTTATAGTCAAGGAATTTGAA
>JAGLPO010000034.1 GCA_023137275.1 Candidatus Parcubacteria bacterium
GCACAAGGTACTCTTTAGGGTATAAAATGCCCTTTAGGGTATAATTTGTAATTAAATAAAATGTTAATAATAACTAAATTAATTTTATTTGCCGTAATAATTCTAGATATTTTTTTATTGTTGTTAATATTGAAAAATTTTAAAAATAATACTAATAAATTATTAGCAATTAATATCTTAGGTATTTTAGGGTGGGCTTTTTGCATATTTATAAATTTGTGGCTATCAAGTTTATATGTTGAAAAGTTTATTTTTGCTTTTCCGGTTATAATTGTAACGTCTCAACTATTTTTTATTAAAGTTTTTCCATCTGGAAATTTTTTTTTAAATTTTTCTAAAAAATTTTTATTATTGATAAGTTTATTTATTGTTTTTATTTGTTTTTTGCCAAATTCACTCTTTTCCGAAATTGAAATAACAAGCCAGGGCTATACAGTGATAAATAGCGGTCCCTGGACTCCTTATTATTCTATTTTTATTTTAATTTTTATATCATATCCAATATTTGTATTGTATAAAAAGTTTAAAAATTTTAGCGGTAAAAAAATTATAAAAATGCAATTAAAATATTTGTTTTTTGGGTATTTATTTTTTCTTATCGCATCGTATATTACAAATTTGGTACTCCCGGTATTTTTTAAAATTTATTTTTTTAATGGTTTAGGACCTGCTTTATCGTTAATATTTTCCGGATTTATTTTTTATATAATTACTCGTTATAGTTTTTTAGATATTAAATTAATTGTTCAGCGGGGCATAATTTATTCTACTATTTTAGGCATTATCATAGGTTTTTATATTTTTTTAGTGTTTGCGCTTGGTTTCTTTTTTCAGCAATCAACTGACGCAACTATTATATTGGCCGCTGGCATTGCCACTGTGTTTGGAATATATGGCGTACCATATCTGGAAAGATATTTTCAAAGGATTACTGATAGAATATTTTTTAAAGATAAATATGATTATTCCCAGGCGATTTATGAGCTTAGTGAAATATTGAATAAGAATATTGAATTGAATCAGCTGTTGATCAAAACAGTGAAGAAATTAAAAGATATATTCAAAGTTTCGCTGGTAACGATCATATTGCCGGACCAACAGCTGATTTTTAATAGCGATGGCAAAATAAGGGCTCCGCGCGCGCGATTGTCAGATAGCATGATTTCGGCTATTGAAAAGAGTACGGAGATATTGCTGATCAGAGAGAAAATTCCAGAAACAATAAACAAATTAACGCTGGCGGGTGCCAGCCGGGAAATAATTAAAGCGGCCAGGCAAGGCTATGAGATTGCCAATAAATATGGATTTGAAGCATATTTGGCCATCAAGCTAAAAAATAAGTTGATTGGATTCGTGGTGTTGACAAAAAAACTGTCAGGCGATTTTTTTAATGCTGAGGATGTAAAATTACTCAAAACTTTTTCTAACCAGGCGGCCGTGGCCATGGAAAAGGCCAAGCTGTTTGGGCAGGTTAAAGCTCATTCAGAGAAGCTGGAAGAAAAAGTGCGTGAGCGAACCGCTAAAATATCAGGCCTTCAGGAAAATCAGAAAAAGATGATGCAGGAAATGGCCCATAGTCTGCAGACGCCGATAACCATTTTAAAAGCCGAATTGTCCCAGCTTGGCAGGGACACGAGGATGGAAAAAAAATTCAGGCTGATTGAAAGATCAATTGACCGGGTTTCAAATTTTATTTACGATATATTGCGGCTCTCCAGGCTGGAATCCGGCGGCAAGGATTTTAGCAAGGAAATATTTAGTTTAAGTGAATTTTTAATTGAGCTGATTGAAAGCTATGAAATTATTGCCAGTGAAAAAAATATTTCAATTAAAAGCGGTATAGAAAAAAATATATTTTTTAATGGAAATAAAAAAGAAATTGAGGAGATGATAATGAATATTGTCAGCAATAGCGTGAAATATTTTGGCGGGGAAAAAAATAATAAAATAAATTTTACTTTAAAGAAAAAAGGCGGTATAGCTGAAATAATTATTGCGGACACCGGAATAGGAATAAAAAAAGAGAAAATACCAAAATTATTTTCTCGTTTTTATCGGGCAGGAAAAGATAATAGGGGCACCGGATTAGGCCTGGCAATATGCAAGGAAATTATAAATCGCCACAAAGGGGAAATTAGGGTTGAAAGCGAAGATGGGGAAGGCACTAAATTTATTATCCAGCTGCCGCTAACAAGCAATGAAAATAAGGATGGGAAAATTTAATTTTTTAATATAGTTTTGATCATATTATTAATGCGCCGTAAGGCTTAATTTGTTTATGCGTATCCTCATAGTAGAAGATGAAAAAGAAATTAGCGAATTATTGGCACGCCGGTTAAGGGCCAATAAGTATGAAGTGGATGTAGCCGAGGATGGAGAAAAGGGTTTGTTTTTAGCTCGTACGAATGATTATAGTCTAATAATTTTAGATTATAATCTTCCTAAACGCGATGGCCGACAGGTTTGTAAAATAATCAGACAGGAGGGGGTTGATTTGCCGATAATTATGCTGACTGTTAAATCAGAGCTGGAAAATAAGGTTGATATGCTGGATTTGGGAGTTGATGATTATGTGACTAAGCCGTTTTTTCTTGATGAATTTATGTCAAGAATCAAGGCGTTGCTTAGAAGGCCAAAGCGCGTGGAAAGAGAAATAATAACAGTTGGTGATTTAGTGATTAATAAAAATAATTTTAAGGTTAAACGCAAAGATAAAGAGATCTATTTAACGCGCAAGGAGTTTATGTTATTGGTGTATTTAGTGAAAAATAAAAATCGCGTTATTTCCAGCGAGGCGATATTAGAGCATGTTTGGGATATTAACGCTGATCCGTTTTCACATACCGTTAAAACCCATATTATGAATTTGCGCCGAAAAATTGATAGTGAGTTCAAGGCAAAGCTTATTCATACTGTAACAAGCAGGGGATATATGGTTAGTGTTGAAAAATAAGGTTGAATATTTAGATTATAACTATGAATAAACTTATTAAGAAAATTTTGATTAAAAAGGCCTTAAAAAATCCAGAAATAGAATTAAAGAAAGAGAAAGACAAGTTGGAAATAAAAGCAGAAAAAGAAATTATGGAGTTGAAAAAAATTCAGACGGAGAAGATGCTGCAGCTTAATCGTTTTGCTGAATTTGGCCGATTATCAAGCGGGTTTTTTCATGAATTTATAAATTCTCTAACTGCTATTTCATTGCATATTGAGCAAGTTAAGAATGGCTCCTATAAAAAATTAAAAGAGACAAAACAATACCTGGCAAGGGCTATCAATACCTCGGAACAAATGAAAAATTTTCTTATGATGGCGCGCAAGCGAATAGCAGCCCAGGAAGATATAAAATTATTTTCCGTAGAGGATGAAATTAAACAAGTGGTTAAAGTGCTTGCCTATAAAGCGCGCAAGGCCAATGTTTGCATTAACTTTAATCCGTCAGTAAATATTAAAATTTACGGCGACGCGATAAAATTTAGCCAGGTTGTAATTAATTTAGTATTGAATGCCGCTGACGCGTATCCGGACGCGGATGAACAGATTGCTTCGCGCAATACAAGGCGAGAGGTTTTAATCAGTCTGGATAAAAATAAAAGCGGGTTTATACTAAATGTAGAAGATTGGGGGAGAGGTATATCAGGCGAAAATGTTCAAAAAATATTTGAGCAATTTTTTACAACCAAGGATTTTTCAGAAGGAGCGGGCGTAGGCCTTTTTTTAGTAAAAAACATTGTTGAAAAAGATTTTGAAGGCACAATTAAATTAATAAGCAATAATAAAAAAGGAACAATTTTTAGTGTTGCTATTCCGATTAAAAAATAGCTAAAAAAATTAATAATCTTTACCAAAACTTTACCGTTTTTTTGTTATGATAAAATCAGTTGTGTAATAATTCCCGCGGTTCTGGCGGCCGCGGGGCTAACCGGCAAGGAGGCTATGGCTAATTTCTTAAAAGAATATCGCTGCAAGCATTGCAATAAGCTTTTTTTTAAAGGCGATCTGCGGCATTGCGTTGTGGAAATCAAGTGCAAAAACTGTAAAAAGATCAACATGATTGAGAGAAAAAATCGCAAATTATTTTTGCTTTGCGATCAAGTATAGTATTTATAAGAGAAGCTCATAAGAAGCTCATCAGCTATGATGAGTTTTTTTGTATTTTATGGCTTGAGTACTTTTTAATAAGCATTTAAGGGGCTGTTGCCTAACACTTTTTGTGTTGTTTTCCGGCGGCAGCCTCTTAAATGGGGATTCGGGCTGTGTATTGCCAAAGATACTAAAAAGGAACTTGGGGTGATTGAACGGTTGATCGCAATTACCAGAATTCATTGCATTGAATAATAATTTTTTTAAAAATTAACTATTATGAAAAGCAATAAGAAAATAATTCTTACAATTGAAGATGATAAGGTTTTGCGGAAATTACTTAAGGCAGAGCTTATTCGAGCGGGCTTTCAGGTTTTGGAAGCCCGCGATGGGCAGGAGGGAATAGTAATCGCTAAAGATAAACAACCCGATTTAATCCTGCTCGATTTGATGCTGTCAACAATGCCCGGTGAAAAAGTGTTAAAGGAAGTCGGTGTAAATAAATTAACCAGGAATATTCCGGTAATAGTTTTAACGCTCAAAGCGGATGAGGCCAGTAAAATAAATTGCCAAAATATTTTGGGCGCGCGTGATTATCTGATTAAATGCGATGTTACTTTGGATGAGGTAGTGTCAAAAATTACTCAGGAATTAAGCTTAAACCAAAAGAATGTCCGCGCTAACCAATAGCAAGCCGAGCGTTATGCGCGCCGCGCCGGGCGATAAGATAATTTATAGTCAAGGAATTTGAGCACCCCAAGGGCACTTCCTTCGGGGCGTATTCCCGACTACTGTTAGTGCCCTTTGGGCATAGAATGCCCCTTTTAGGGTATAACTTGTGATGCTGAAAAACATATTCACAAAATATAAAAAAAATAGGGTGGTGAAAAGAGATTTTTTTCTTTTGGTTGCCGGGGCTTTTTTGTGTTTTGCGTTTTTTTTATTTTTATTTTTTACTAACGGAGTATTATACTGGCAGAATCAAAGAATATTTGAAAAAGAAATAAGGCTGGTTAATAGTGTTTTACAGAATAGTTTGTTTCAGCTCAAAGAGCAGGCAATGGGGCTCTCTGAGTCGGAAGATATTACGGAATATATAAAAAAGAAAGATATTTTAAATCTTGTTTCATTGCTTGACGAGGAGAAAAAAAATCGCCCGTTTAAGATGATAACCGCCGTAGATAAAGACGGCATTGTCTTATCAAGAACGGAGCAATTGTCAAGACGCGGCGACTACCTTTTTCATATCACTCCCTGGGGGCGCGTGGTTGCCGAAGGCAAAACGGTAGAAGTTATTGAGGAGGGAATTATTTCACCGCTTATTTTGATTGCCGGCCATCCGGTCGTGGATGGAGATGAATTCATTGGCGCTATGTTCTCCGGCCAGGCATTGGACGATGCTTACGCTGAACGTTTACAGGAACAGCACCTTCATTTTGGATCTCATATAATTTTTTATTCCAGGAATGAGGGGATTATTGGAAACAGTTTTAAAAATAGCGAGACAAGAGAGCTGTTAGCGGCTAATTTTAACACCGGTTCCAACTGGATACAAAGCAATACCGGGGCCGAAGGGTACCGTTCGGTTGAAATATCAGGCAAAAAATATTTTTTGGGCAGTATTGTTTTCCCGGGGCTGGAGGAAAGCCCCGGCGGAGCATTGATTTTTTATCCGCAAGGAATTGTATCAATGAGTATCGTTCCGCCGCTTTTTTTATCCGCGCTTTTTTTTCTGGCGCTGTTTGCGTGGCTTTACGGCAAACATCAAATAACATGCGCCAATCTTACTTACGTGGTTTCTTTTTGCTGTGTAATATTTTGTATAACTTTTTTAACAAAAGTATTTTTATTTGACAGCCGTTTTATAAAACCGCTTTATATCAGCGGCTTGGCGGATACTATTTATAATTCAACCCTGGAACTTGAGCCGCGGTACAGTATATTTGACAAATCTTTTAATCATATTCTTGCGATCAAAATATTGCCTGGCGGCGAAGCTATTAACGCGGTACGGGCGATTGTTCGTTATGATCCGGAGAAAATTCAGGTAGAAGAGATAATTACGTCAAAATCATTTTGCAGGCGGACAGGAGCTGATTTGTTTATTGAAAAAATTATTGACAATAAGCGCGGCGAGGTTATTGTTTCCTGCGGCTTGCCTAATCCGGGTTTTTCGGAATCACATGGGATAGTGGCCGAGTTAGTTGTTAAGCCTCTTGAAACCGGTATTACGAATGTTAGATTTGATCAAGCCAGCCGGGTGTTGGCTAATGACGGGCTGGGAACCGATGTTCTGCGAGCGGTTACGAACGCAAGCTACTATATCGCCGATTACCAGGAGAGGAATGAAGACATTGAATTATACGAGCCTTTAATTGTTTTTTCGCCAACCCATCCCAATAGCGAGGAGTGGTATGATAAAAAGGATGTTTATTTTTCCTGGCTTGGGAACGATCAGCTTGAATACGCGTATTTGTTTAATCAACAAGCCACGGGAACACCGGATATAAGGCAGTTTACAGAAGATAAATCATTGCGATTTAGCGTTAAAGCTGACGGTATTTATTATCTCCATATCGCGCCGGTTAAAGCCGGTATTATTGGCCCAACAAGAAACTACAAAGTGAAAATAGATGCTACGCCGCCGCACAAGACTGATATTAGGGCAAGTGAGGTTGTTATTAAAAGCGGTGATGTGGTTAGGTTTGAATTCAGCGGTGAAGACGAGATGAGCGGTTTGCAGTCCAACTATTATTACGTGCGAATAGATAACAGTACGTTTCTGCCGACGAAGACGCCTCTGTATGTGCCGTTTATTGAGCCGGGCAAACATCCGGTTACTGTTAGGATGTTTGACAATGCTGGAAATTTCAAAGATACTGGCGTAGAAATTGAAGTTAAGGGCAAGCCGCTTCCGGAGAAGCTTATTACTATATTCGCGCCACAGTAAAGAATTTACAGAAATTTTACTATTAGCTTACCGGAATGAATTTGCCAAAAGACAAAAAATATATACTCCACTGCTAATTAAATTCCGTATAATGCCCCGGAGCGTATACGCGTAAATACGCTTAAAATTGGCAATAAACTAAACTTTTTAGATACCAATAAAATCGGAATTAAAAAAGCAAAGGGGTATAACTACTAAAAACCCCGTTTATCGCGGGGTTTTTATATAAACGCGCGTATTATAGCACATTCTATAGAATGTGCTATAGAATGTGCTATGTTATTAATATGGACGAGCATCCCTATTTTAATAAATCATCCAATTCGCAGCTTAGTAAAGATGATTTATTAAGTAAAATTTGTTCTTTTTGGTTTAGGTTATCCGCGGTCATTCTGATGAGTTTAGTTGTTATTGCGCTGCCAATCATTATGCGTTCTGTCTTTTTTAAATAATTTTCAGTTTTTTTATAAAATAGCTCGGCATACCGCATTAGCTTATTCTGTGATATAGAATTCCTGTTTCGACCATTGCTATCAAATCTATAAAGTTTTTTAATTTTTTTACTTATTTCAATTAATAAATCGCCTTCTCTGTCTTCAATCCAATAGTCACTAATGCGATAAATGATTTTTATTGATTTTCCGTCATCTGTTTTATACCAATATACAAATGAAAATACATCGTTGTGAAAATCTTGGCGTACCCCCACTTCTTCAAGTTCAGTAACTGTATGAATTTCATACTCATCATGCAGGCGCATATAGCTTTCGCGCCAGTTATTAAGCCAATTTTGGATATATGTCTGATCGATAAATAATGGAGTGAGATCCTGTTTAAGGTTTTCATCCATCCCTTTATCATTCAAGATGTTTATCGTGATTTTATCAAAAAGCGTCCGTAAATCTTTTGCCTCTTTTACATTTTTAGCTTTAAGATAATCAAGATCAGGAACTATTTTTTTTCTCATGTACCACAGTAGATCATAGATATCACGGCCTTTATGGCCGTATATTTTTTCACCTACCCCGCGCGGCCCGCGCAAGAACACAGCCGCGATTTTACTTGCCATAAGCGCGGACATATTGTAGGTTTTTATAACAAAAGAGAGCTGATACTCATTTTGCGGCCAACGTTCTGTTACTATCCTGGGACGCGCGGCAAAGTGGTTGAGATCAATTTTAATGTGTATCTGCTTTGAATGAAAACCCAAATTTAGTTCTTCTCCTATAAGGAACTTTAATGTAAGGCCTCTGTTGTTCGTGGTTCCAATTGTGAGTAAATTAGAATTAACGCCATAAGTATTCTTAAAATGTTCTATTATTTCATCTTTTAGTTTATTCAGAAAGTCATTAGTGATTTCGTTGTCCACTTCAAAATCCAAATCAACCGACATACGATCAAGGTCGTGGCAAATACGAAGCGTAGAACCGCCATACATGATCCAATTACTGTATTTTGGATGGTGATATATAAAATTAAGTACGTAATATTGCAGAGCCTCCTTAACCGCGTTTCTTTGAACATCAGGACCGATTTCGCCATAGGACGTGGAAATTTCTTCCAGCCTTTTTTTAAGTGTTGCAAGTATTTGATTATTCATATTACGTATAGTCTTTTATCATTCTATAAAATTTTTTTTGCTCTATTTTATCCATTTCAATAATATCAATCCGCAATTCTTTTATTAACAAATCAACATTCTTAAGATCTATATTTCTAAACTGCCTGGTTTTAAAGTAGAGCATGTCAAAGAGAGCTTTCGCGGGTGTTGCTATAAAGAATTCAAATTTATTTTTTACTAAAGAAAAATCTGAAAATAGGCCTTTTTTAACAGATTGATAAGAAAAAGCGCCTATTTTTGTTTTGTAATTTCTGGTGACTTTCGGCGTGACAGATGTAATAGTATGTATTGCCTCGGTGGCTAGATTATAATATTGTAGAGCGGTCCAGGAACTTACATAAGATGGTTTGCGAACAATGTTTGCAAGAAAAAACAGGTAGGAAGTATTACCTTTATTTTTAAGATAAAAATCAGCGGGTACGTATAGCCCATTTTTGAGCTGAAAAATATCTTTGCGCTTCAAAGAGCGGCTGATATAAGAATCAACCGTAGTGTTTTTAAGGTTAAATTGTTCGCTAAGTTGACTTATGGCCTTTTTGTCAAAAAAGGGGAGTGGTTTAAGCTGATTTAGCAATATTTCTCTATATTTCATAATTATGATAATATCATATCAAAAATGAAATAAGATGTCAATAGATATATAGATTAATTGAATATTAGGGATAACAAAAAGCAAAAACGAAATTTGGGCAAAGCCAGTGAAATAAAAATTCAATATGGTTTTACCAGTTGATTAGTTTTTCTTTAATTAATATTGAATTTTTTATTATGTAACCCCCCCCAAAAAAAATGATTTTTGTAATTTACAGTAAACATATAATTACCTTGCGTAAATTATACTTTGACATTTTTTTCTCTTTGAGGAATCACTAATTTTATCACACACAGATCTGTCTTTGCTTTGTGCCGCAATATAAAAATAACATTCATCTTTTTTTGAAATACTGTTTATTTTATTGCAAATTGTTGAATCATGATTAAAGGCCGCGGCATTAAAATAGCAATCATCTCTCTCATTAACTTTATTATATAAATGTTCACAAATTTTTGGCTCCTCCTTTATCAAATCACTATAACACGATTTAAGCTGATTTCGGTCTGAAATAATAAATTTATCGCATTTAGATATCTTTACTCTAAAAATACATTCCTCCATAATTTTTTTATCGGCAATTTTACTGCAGCTATCTAAATCATTATTAGTTATACTGCCCCCTATATAACATTCTTCTCTTAAATTTTTGTCTTTTATCTCTTCACAATTTGAGCATTGGATGGGCACGCCAGCAGGATCAATTTCCTCGCCAAACCATGCGTATGCGTAACCTTTGTAAATACTTACGCCCAGCGCGTTCCATTTAATATTTTTCCATTCCCCGCCATTAATCATTACCATATGGTGCTTATGTGATATTTGCCATCCTTTTAACGCAAGCTCTGGTGTCGCGCTGCGAGGCTTAACGCTATCTTCAACCCAGGAAACAGCATTCTCATAGCCTTTTCCTTGGTATTCAGTTAATTCATTGGGTTTACTATTCATACATTTAGAACTTTCTCTTGATCCAGTATAACAGCAAACCGACCATCGGCCTTTGTCCGACCAGCTATGCGGGTTGCATCGCCCCTTAACAGGTTTATTTATTACTACATCCAGAGCATGAATTTTAGCAACATAAAATAACGATTTTGATAAAGGAATTTTAGATAAGCCCAAAGATGCTCTATAATTATTTATTAATTCAGCTAATTTTTTTTCTTCCTTTGTGATGCAAAAATTATCAACAGTAATATCAAGAAAATCTTTTGTGCCAGAATATATTTTAGGCGCGTCTTTTGCGCTTTCTCCTGTTTGAGTGTCTATTGAGCCAGTAAATTTTTTTGTTTCATTTAACTTGCCTTCGCCTAAGGGATTATAGCCGTTTCTGACTTCATCTCCGTCTTTATATCCATCTCCGTCACTATCAGAATTTTTAGGATCTGTGCCGTAGAATGTTTCTAAAGAGTCTAATAAGCCATCATTGTCACTATCTCCGGCCTCTTCTTCTTGAGAAATATGTATATTGTAATCTTTAGTTTCAAAACCAATTTTATTGCTTGTTTTAAACCAAAAAATGATTACAGCAACAACTATTCCAGCTAACAAAATAGAAAAAATTATTAAAAGAATATTAATTTGTTTTTTTTCACCCAGTTTATAAATTGATTGTCGCTCTTTATTATTTTTGTTTTGTTCTTGTAAATGTAAAGGAGATAGATTTTGGTTAAACATAGGTTTAAATTAAATTTTTCAGATTTTTTTTGCGGGTAAACTGGAATAAAATAAAATTTTAAGCTTTAAATAAGCTTAGTTTTTTTGTTGTCAAGAATTTTATTAAAGGAGAGAGGTCTGTCCGTAACGCTCCCTGCCCGACAGTGCCAGTTTATGGCAGACGGTGAGGAATTAAAGAGGTTGCCCCTGTCCGTAGCTTTAGTAAAGGTATGTCGGCGGGTAGTGCCCCCTTGAGTTTTAACTATTAAAGCTTGCTTATTTTTTCATTTAATTTTTTAAACGGAGGTGAATTTACAATAATTGCTTTGAAAGTTCCTTTAAAACTGTATTCTGTGTTGGACGGTATAAATATGACATCACCTGTTTTGCCTACAAGGTTGTTGTTAACAATAATTTTTCCTTCAAGAATAAAATATGCCCTATCACTATTCGTCTTTGTGATTTCATCGTGATTAGTAGCATTACCTACGGCAATACTGACTTTGTCACTATTGTCAGCCGTTAAAAAATTAAATACTGAATAAGATTCAGATATTTTTCTAGCAACAGCGTCTTCTTTTTTAAAAAGTTTAATATTCATAATGCTTTAATGGTTTGTCTAATGAAATTTTTGTCTAACATTTTGCATATCTGAAATTGTTTATTTTTTCCTTATTATTTTATAAAATTAGAAATAAACAAGCTGGATGGAGAGTAGAGGAGAAAAATTATTTATAAAATGGCGCCCCTCCTATTTAAACGGAGGGGCATACCAAGACATGTTTAAGGCTTGACCCAGCCTTTTTTTTTGAAGAGCTTTGATACCCTCGTTTTCATCAGTGTTAAGCCATACTTCAGCAACAAATTCGTCTAATTTTTCAAAATCACAGTACAAACTATCCACTACGGCCTCATCAATTTCAGGAAGAGATAAAACCATTCCGATTGGTGGCACATAGGGAAAGTCAACGATTTTTTCCAAACTGTTGTCTTCAACCAATTCCTTGTTCCTTATAACGAATTTAATGTTCAAAGCGATCACCTCCTTATTGAAAGAGCATTGTTAATAAAAAAACGAATTTTATAAATGATTTTTTTCTTTACGGAATCAGATACGTTATACGATAGTGAGGAGCGATAGCGACGAAAACGCAGTACCCCCTTGAGTTGAAAAAATCGCGTTAATTACTTTGTATAAATTGATCCAAATCTACCTTCAGATAATGTTTTAACAATTTCATCAGGGACAAAAAGTTTTCCATTCATACACACATAAATACCCTCGGATAATTCTTGAGATTTTGCAACAGCATAACCCATATTAAATCCAGCATCCGTTGGTGTAAATCCTTCAAGAGGTATCATTGAACAGACAAAAATTATAACTTTACCATGATCTTTAAGTTGTGCTTGTAAGTATCTTGCTGTATCAGGTAATGTATATGTTCCATGAGTGATAATTATTCTTTTAGAATCACTGTTTTTAACAGTTTCAAGGATATTTTTTCTATCTGTTCCGTTTAAATCTCTACTATCTTTCATACATACTTCTGTGAATTTACAGTCTTCATATAATTTTAATATCTTTACAAATTTTGGCACAACAGAGTGTTCATTAGTTATGGCTGTGTCTTTTGTTCCGTCATAATATGAATCTATAGTGCCACCCGTTATGATGAAGTGGAGTTTATTGTTTTTTGTCATATATTGTGTGTGTTAGTTAATAATATATAAAACTTTTTTGTCCTGTTTTTTATCTAAAATAAGGAAATTTTTTTTATAATTATTCTTATTTTAAGCTATTTTGAGGCTTAAGTCAATTAAATTTAGCCAATTAAACACAAAAAAATCAGGTTTTTAGCCTGAGTTAAATATTATTATTTTTCTTCACATTCTGTCCAGAGCCCGGCTTTTTGTTCGCGGGCGTTTTGTTCCAGCGCTCTGAATTCATCCAAACGGACAAAAGGAAAGTTGTCCAGGAGATAAGCGCAGCCTTCGGTAAGGAGTCTGGCGTTAATATGGGTATCGTTTAAATAAACATATCGAAGCAGGCGTTCGTATTTATCGCGGTCATCGTTGATCGGGTCAGGCTCCAAACGGACGCTTTGCCAGAGCAGCAGGTCTTTGGTAAATTCACTGGCCTGCTTGCCATAACATTCTTCCCTGGTATAAGGGCTTTCTACTTCCGGGGTATCAATGCCGATCAGGCGGACTGATTCGCGTTGGCCTTCCATTAGCACGACAATGGTATCGCCGTCATAAACATCAACTACTCGGTAAAGCTTATTGTTGTCTGGCTCGCCAAGGCTAAGCGGGTAAGCAAGCCACAGCAGGCTAACAAGAATTACAAAAGCCGGCGCGAAATAAAAAATATTATTTTTATTTTTTAGCTTAAATTTCATAATTTAAAGCGCAATGTCTGTGTATACATTATAATTATATTTTAACAGAATTTGCTTAATTTAAAAAGTTTAGATGGTAATAAAAAAAATAAGGGCGGGATGTTGATAACAACAAACCGCCCCTGCCACAGGCAATATCTAGCATTCTTCTAATTTTTCGTAGTGCCTGCATTCTTTGTTGTCGCAACTGCGACGTTTTAGCCAACTACCTCAAACATAACGTTCAAGGTTAAGCTCCTTGCCTTTTCCGCACGATATGCAAAGGTCCCCAGTAAAAACCACATTTCGTACGCTTGAGTCTTTAAAAAAACTACTTTCCATAATTACCCCCTTTTGAAAAAAATCAATACATTTTTCTTATGTTATATGTCACATTTCTCTTGCGTCAACCTCCTTGTTTGTGTATAGTTTTTCTATAGACAGAAATGACTCAACTTGGTCATCAACCAGAAAAGCTGTGTTATAACCCACCATGTAATATGGGTTTTTTTCATTCTCGGCTGAAATGTTATTTCTTTTGATACAACGGCAATAATCATTAAAACCCTGTTGATGATCTTTTGATGCCTGTTCGGGGTCATCGGCGATTGTCGGGCAAAAACGATGATGCTCTGTGTCGCCGTCGCTCGCGTACCTTAAACACATTGGACAATTCAGTTTTTTTTCTGCCACAAGAAACCTCCTTTTTTGTTGGTTTTGTTGGTAAAGATTAAATGTAGTTGTGTGTGCTTGATGTTTAGTAAATCATAAAATTAATTTCGTGTCAATCGCAGAATGTTAACAAAATAATACACTTGAAATTGTGTTAGCAAAAATGTTATAATATAGTCAATAAATCGTATTTATCCACGCTAAAAAGCAGTTAGTGGATTTTTGCGGATTTTTGGTTTTTTGTGGCTAATTTTAGCTAATCTTAAATAAAATTTATCTTCACGCTTCCCCATGCTTGAGAAGATTAAAAGTTTATACAAAAACAAAGCCATTCGTTTGGCAATATTAGTCGTTGTCTTAACGGCCGTGTTCGGGTATTCCGGCGGTCGTTTTTATATTGTCAAAGCTTTTAACAGCCGGGTAAATATTTTTCCCGGCTCTTTCGCTGTTGAGCAGATTGACAATGATTTGGTCTGGGAAAATATTGAAAAATCGTTTTATCAGGATCTGTCCGGCACTGCCGAAGGAGAAGAATTTATTAAAGAAAATTCAGCCTTTATTTTGTCTGCCAAATCCTTGGAGATTTACAAAGCCGAGCCGGAATTTGCGCCGGCTGTTAGCGAGGAAGAAACAGTGGATGATTCTGCGCCAGCTGATTTGCAAGAAGAGATTCAAGACGAAGGGATTAATGAAGCAGAATTAAAGGAGCCTGAGGAAAATGACGATTTGATTGAAGAAACAATTTTGCCAGAAGAGATTGGAGAAGACGCGGGAAGCGAGTCTGGTAAAGAATTAACACCGGAAATAATTCCTTTGGAAGCGGATGAATCTCCGGAACCAACGGGAGATCCTGAGCCGGTTGAAAACAAAGACGATGTTTCTTTATTTGACCGGGTAATTCAGGGTATTAACGGCTTTATCAGTTATACCAAAGAACTGGATATATTTGGCTTTAAACTGGCCCGGGCCCAGGACGATAGCGCTGATTTTGTTGAGCCAAAGGCTCAATATACGCTTTTAAATCAGAATATAATATTCTCGGACTTTAGCGTACCGATTGAATATACGGAAAATAATCTGGCGCAAATAAATTTACGTTTATCTTTAGCCGCTTACAGCGAATATATTAACGATCATATATTACTGGAATATTCAATAAATAACGAGTGGCATTCTTTGGATGAGATCAGCTTAAATGAGAGAATATCCAACCGGCTTAATAACGATTATTTGCTGTATGATCTTTCTGAAAATATGAACTGGGAAGATCTGGATGATTTAAAAGTAAAAGTTAATTATTTAAATAATGACCTGGTAAGCGATGAAGATGATAAAGAGCTGGAAATTTTTCTTGACGCTATCTGGCTGGAAGTGGATTATAATGATCCTGCAATGGAAACAGAAAACATAAGTGAAGGGAAAGTACTTGGAGCGGAAGAAGAGAGTGAAAATAACAAGAAGTATGAGTTTAAATTATTATCAGATAAGACTGACTTTGAATCATCGGAAATGCCAAATTTTAATTTCCGCATTCAAAAAAAAGAAAATTTATTGCAGCAATTATTAACCGAAATTACCCAGACATTCAGGGATGAATATAAAATTCTTAGCATGTCAGCCAAACTGCTAAATGAAGATGGCAGTGAATACGAAGACGCGGCCTTGCGCGTGAATTATTTAAAAGACGGAGAATTTGAGGTTAAATATGATAAATTGTTGCGGAAATTCAAGCCTGGAAAAAATAAAATTATAATATCAGTTAGGGAAGGGACAGAGCAATATATTTTTTCCCAGGATTTTACCTGGGGAGTATTGGCTTTAAATACTAACAAGTCCATTTATTCTCCCAAGGAAGACGCTTATCTGCAAATGGCGGTTTTGGATGATAATGGCAATACCTTGTGCGCGGTTAACGCTCTGACATTGGAAATTCGCGATCCAATCGGCCAAATATCTTATTTAACGCTTGATAATGGAAAAATAATCGCTAACCCGGAGTGCGGACCCAATAATGTTATTGACAGCCCGGATTTTTACGGTTATTACCGGCTTGATGTTCCGGGCCGCTATGAGCTGATCCTTAAAGCAGACACGGATAATGGCGAGCGAGAGATCAGCGATTTTATAGAAGTCCATGAGGCCGTGCCGATCGCGATTGAACGAATCGGCCCGACCAGGATCTATCCGCTGGCGCGATACGCGATGCGGTTTAATATTACTCCGACCATTGATTTTGAAGGTGAATTCAAAGAGATCGTGCCAAATGTTTTTATTGTAAAAGCGCCATCAGGCAGAATAACAAGCGGCCAGGAAGGGGAGAATATTATCAGCTGGCAGGTTGATTGGTCGGCCGGCAGAACATATGAACTTTCTTATGTTTTTGACGCTCCGGATATAAGCCCGGAATTTTATTTATTAGGTCCGGCCAAGGCTGGCGGCCGGGGCACTTTTCTTCTGGCAGACTCGTTAATTAAAGAGGCTTTAATTCAAAAAGAAATCAGGCAATGGCAAATCGCGTCTGATGATCTAACGATTTTATTTACCAAGGATTCAACAACCGCTAACGATTATAATACAACCGAAGAAACTTTGCTTTCTTTGTCAGGCTTTGATAGCGGAGAAACCTATATAATATTCGGCGGAGTCGGCAGCAGCCGCTATGACGGCGCGTCAAACCGCAACGAGATCGGCTTATCCATCCAGGCCAATGAAACCCATCTCCCTAACCTGAACGAATTTGTGGAAGGTCCGCGGTCCGATGACGGAGCTTCGGTGTTTATGATGGGCAAGCGCGAGTGGGACACCGAGACCTTATATTTAAGGGCTGACAGCACCGCTACGGCCGATGCCGAGGATTATTTCCTTATGGCCATGGCCACTTCCACCATGGGAACTTATGGCCAGGATTATTTTTGGAATGATCATATTAACACCGCTGATTTGCCAGCCAACCCAACGTTCAGCGAATACGCGTCCACTACTTTTCTCTCGGACGGAAGCAGTGAATATCTGGTTATCGGCGTTATGGAAGCGGCCGTTGACGCTGATAGCCAATGGATTGAAATGGATATTTATAACGGAAGCGCGTCCATGGTTGAGCATGTCCGGGACGCCGAAGACATAGCTGACACGATCCAACTTTTTGCCGCCACTTCAACCAGGCCAACGGCCGGCACAACCACGATCTCTATCCGGGGCAGGGCATCGGCCGGCACGACCGGCGACCATTTAAGTTCGCGAATACTGATCATTAGAATGAATTATTATAAGGATTGGTCCTGTTCCGGTTCAAGCGCCGCCGGAGCGATTAACACGGCTCCGGCAGTAATTAATTCCACCAGCCTTCAGCTTAGTTCGCCCGGAGACGTGGTAGCGCTTTATTACGGGGCTTTTTCTTCTACTGATATTGGTTCCGGCGTTTCGGCCCGGGCTCGTTTTGACTCAACGGTCCAGTACCAAATTACCGAGGATGACCCGAATAACGGGCCGGGCCGGATCCATGTCTGGAATACGACTGATGTCCACCCCACTTTGTGGTTTGACGAAATTACCGTAAGCGATACTGACTCCCATACTTATGATTTTTCTTATGAGCGCCAATCCGTTATTGGCGCCAGCTACGAGCAGTCTTTGATATGCGTTTGGGGCAAAGCGCCGGCCGAGGATGTATCAGTCAGCGCCACCGGCACCCAGATATTTTCTATTTTAATACCCACCAGCAACGTGGAAATGAACGCTAAATTCGTGCTTACGGACAACACCGGCTCGCATAATATAAACAGCATTATTATTACGGAAAACGGCACAATAGATGCCGGAGAGTATTTGGAAAATGTCCGCCTTTATTATGAATTAGACACAACAGCGCCGTATGATTGCGCCGGAGAATCTTATGGCGGCAGTGAAGAGCAATATGGAGCGACTTCAACAGGCGGCTTTAGCAGCGCCAACGGAACAGCTGTTTTTAGCGAAACCGTTGGCATTAGCACCACGTCCACAATGTGCGTATATACTGTTTTAGACGTAATTGTTGGAGCGGCTGACAACAGTACTTTGGAAATTAAGATTGATGATCCGGTTAATGAAGTTGATATTAATATTGGCATAGTCGGACCATCAACGGGCGTGGACCTTCCAGGCACTACTCAGCTTACAGCGCCGGCAGTTACTGCAATAGTTGATGAACAGCGTAAAAGCGATAATTCCACGCTTATTTCCAACACCAATTGGACTGATGAAAATGAAGTTTATTTATCAGCTTTTGCCTATAGTTCAATTTCAGCCACTACTTCGGAGTTTGATTATTATTTTGAACTGCTTACCGAGAACGGGACTTATACCACTGCCACCACTGTTCCGGCCGGCCCCTGTGTCAGCGGCACGGCTTATGGTAGCTGCGGCAGCAATATATGGACCGGAATTGCCAGCGCGACCTCCTGGTACGACACTAACTGGGTTTACCGCAAAAAGATCACGATTTTTGCTTCCCAGGTTGTTGCCACGGCTGATGACTTTGTGGTTTTGGCCACTACTACTGACGCGAATCTGGCTTACACTTCAAATGGCGGCCATATGGCCTCTTCCTCCGGAGCCGATATGTTGATAGCTGATGCCTTTGGCAACAAACTTGATTATGAGCGGGAGTATTATAGTTCATCAACCGGCGAGATCGCTATATGGATTCAGCTTGATATTTCCTCAACAACCAATCAGGAAATATATTTATATTACGGTAATTCCACGGTTAGCAAAGACCAGGCCACCACTACCGGGGTTTGGGACAGCAGCTACAAGGCGGTCTGGCATTTGGCCGAAAGCGGAACAGGAGCGGCCGGAGAATATCTTGATTCCACTGTTAACAGCTACCATGGCCAGGGCGGAACCAGTGTTGGCGGTGATAATTGCGACCCGCCAACCCGGGTTAGCGGTTTAGCCGGATACGGGCAAAGCTTTGACGGGGATTCGGATAACTTTGGCCTTACACCGGATGTTGGCCTGGACGTATTTGGCAGTGATTTTACTCTTGAAGCCTGGACGCTTCTGGACACGACTGATAATGGCGTTATATTGGACGCATTGCCAGGGCCCAATACCCGCCTTAATTTTTCGCATGATGGGGCTGACGGCTGGACATATAACAGCCGTTCCGGAACAATAGCCACTTATATTGTTGAATCAGCCAACACCACCGATATTAACGAGTATCATCATATTGTTTATACCAGATCCGGCAATGATTATATTGTTTATTTGGATGGAGCAGTATTGGCAACCAACACAAACGCAATTGCTCCTCCGGCTGACAGTGACTGGTCATTCGGGCATCGGCGGGAGAGCCGTATGAGTTTGACCGGGGATTTGGATGAAATACGGGTTTTAAGCGTGGCTCGGACACAGGAGTGGATCCAGACCGAATTTAACAATCAATCAAATGTAAACAGTTTTATGAGTTTTGGCAATGAGGAGTCTTCCGGAATCGCGCTTACTGCCGGCGAAGCAAATATAAGCGGCATACCGGATAGGGGCACGGTGGCCGGACAGGGTTATAAGTGGCAGGTATTAGCTTGCAATGATAATGATTATTGTTCAAATTGGGCGCGATTTAACTCTACATTGCCGAATTTCAAAGTTGATGATACTTCGCCAACCGCTCCGGGAAATTTAGTTCTTGCTACCACGACCGCGACCACTATCCGATTAGATTTCGGTTCCCAGAGTTCGGATGATAATTTTGACCGCTACCGTATGTTTTATAAAGTGGGTATTTCGGAAGTAAGCCAAAACGATATTGAGCACAATGACAGTAATTTACTTTCAGCTGATTATAGTTCAGCCACTTCAACCCTGATAACCAATTTGGATTCGGCCACTACTTATGTTATTAATATCTGGGCCTATGATGACGCGGGAAATTATACCAGCGCATCGGAAATTGTTGTTACCACTGCCTCGGCGCCGCATGCCAGAGCGCGCAGTGTTCAATTTTTGGCCGGCAATTATAGCGCCAACGGCTCATCCGGGCAGCTGTCCAACACTAATCAAACTTTTAACGCCTTTGCTCTTGAACTGGCCGAAACCGAGGCGCAGATCAGGAATGCCTATCTTATTTTTGAGACTCAGTTTGAGGCGTACCATGTTAATTCAGGCGATTATATCGGCTATGAACTGGCCTTTGATGTTTGCGAAGAACCGTGTTCGGCCGACGCCTTTTTTGGAACAGGCCGGATCTTGACAGATGATAACACGGCTTTGGTTTATAATGAAGCCGGCGGCAATCAGGCGCGGATTCTAATGGATGTGACGAGCGAAGCTGAATTATTCGCCTATAAAGGCGATGGAGCTGATCTGGAAGCTCAGATAGGCTATCGTTTGGAAACTGACACGGCAACCACGTCAATTGCCGGCGCCAAAGCGATATTGGTTGTGACTTATTCTTTTAATGATGATAATTCCAGCAACTATACCAATACCGTGATCTATCCTTTGGAATCAACCGCTTCGGGTGATAGCGGCACCAGGCGGGCCAGCACAACGGACAACTGCATTAAAACCCCGGATGGCTCGGCCAATTGCCCGATTTTTAATTATAATATGAATATCCCGGAATTTAACGCTAAGCTTTCGCAGTGGTTTGAGATCTTTGGCGTTAACGACCTGCATGGAGCTAATGATGTATTGGCTAATGTTAATATTGAGGGCGTTAATATTAATAGCAATTCATTTTATCATGAAGCCGCCAATAACGGGGAGCAAAGCAATTTGCCGCGGCTAATTTTTAATAATGTGTCCGGTTTTTCCGAAAGCACGGCCCAGGCTTTGGAGGCTTATTTTTTTGGCCAAGGCAGCGGACGATACTATCTTTTGGGCGGGGAAGTGATAGAAACCTATACGGCCGCTAAATCAGCCGGCACAAAAACCAGAACTGTTAGTTTCCCTATAGGAGCGCTTACCAACGGCCAGAGCATGTCCACGGCCAGCAGTTCCGTTGATGTGTATTTTCCGGAGAACGGATCCGGCGTTGGAGTGGTAAATATTGAAAAAGCCTGGCTGCGAATAGTGAGCAACAATTACAATAGCGGCGACCGCACTTTAACTGTTTCTTCAAAAGTCGGAGACAATACCCAATCATCAAATTATATTTACGATCTAAACACCGGCACTGACGTAATAAATCCGGTTTATCGCGTGGTTCATATAATCCCAGGCGGGGATTATAGCGAACTGGAAAGCGCGAATGCCGCCAGCCCCAAGGCGGTTACGGCATATACCACTAATAGCTCGCTGGAACAAGGCGGCGTATCAGTTGAGCTGATGATCACCTATACTTACACGGATGAATCAAGCGGCTATTTGTCAGCATTAAGCTTGTATGGCGGGCAATCTGATGTTAACGGCAATTCGCAAAACGATATTGAAACAATAGCTAATTTGGTTTTTCCCGAGCTTCGGGGAGATGAGACCATAAGGGCGGCCGGCCTTACAACCAGTTATTTATTCAGTGATAGCGACGGTGATATGCCCGGTGTTTGGTTTTCCCTGGGTTCTAATATCGCTACCTCCAGTCCGATTTGCACCAGCACTTATTATCATAGAAGCGATGGTATTAACAGTTTTGGCGAAATGATAGAAAACGTAAGCTCTGTTCTAAGCGCGAATGACAATGAATCATATTCTGCCTGTTATTCAAACGCTAACGGATCATCCCTGACAGCCGGAGCAAAGATGAACGCGATCCTTAATTATGTATATCAATGGGACGCTCCGCCGCCGGTATTGACCCAGAATGACTGGCGCTGGTATGAAGAAGAGGATGGAGTTACCCCGGACACTCCGCTGGCTGATGAAAATGCGGTGATCTCCAATGTTAACATCGGTGATAACGCGCGTTTGCGCATGAATATCGGCGTATCAAGCGATAATATGGCGACCTCCACTCAAACTTTTAAGCTGCAGTATGCCACTACAAGCGATTGTACATCAGCTAGCGAATGGACCGATGTTGGCGGCTTAGCCGGTAATTTACCCTGGCGCGGATATAATAATCCGGATCCGATTGACGGCGCAACGCTTGATTCAGTGTTATTATCATCTTCCACGCGCTCGGAATCTTATGAAGAAGAAAATCCCTCGGCCGGCAACCCCAGGGGCGTGGTTGTCGGCGGTTTTGGCGAGTGGGATTGGACACTTTATAATAATAGCGCCACTTCAAGCCAGTCTTATTGTTTTCGCATGGTGTTTAGCGACGGAACAGCGTTAAATGATTATTTATCCGACTCATACCCCAAGCTTACTACGGCGCCGGACAATTCTTCGTCCGAAGACCCGGATTCGCTTGGCCAATACCGGAACGATGATCAAAGCGTGATAAGCAATTCCGGATGGATAAATACAGACACAATTGATTTGAACGCGAAAGCGACTGATCCGAATTTAAACGAGATTATTACTCTTTATTTTGAAATAGCTTCTACGTCCGATTCTTTTACAACCGCCACTTCGGCGCCGAGCCAGGCTTGTTTAAGCGGAACCAACTGGAATTCCTGCTTAAGCAAGGTTTGGGCCGCTTCTTCCACTGCCGGGGATTACCGCACGGTTCCTTTTTCCGGCACTACGACCATTGCCGGCTTGCCTGATTATGCCGTCGGGTATAAATGGCAGGTCCTGGCTTGCGACGATAGCGGAGAATGTTCCGACTGGGTTAAGTACAATTTAACAACACCGAACTTTAAGGTTGACACTGTTGCTCCGGATGCTCCGGGCAATATGATTTTTGCCACTTCCACTCCAACCAGCATAACTTTGGCCTTGGGCGCTTCCACTACGGAAGATAATTTTTACCGTTACCAAGTATTTTATCGGGCCGGTATTTTTGGGGTAAATGAAAATGACGATGAACATGCTGATAATAATTTTAATTTTCAGGATTATAACAGCGCTACTTCAACCTTGGTTATTAATCTTTCGGCCAACACGGAATATGTATTTAATATCTGGGCCTATGATTTGGCCGGGAATTCAGCCAGCGCTACGGTAGAGGTGGTGGGAACCACTACCTCGGCCTTTAATCCGCCAACCGGTTTTATTTCTTCGGTTGACCAAAGAACTGACGGTTCCGGCATAGTTGACGTAATTATTTTGGTTAATGATCCGGACAACGATGATCAGGTTAGAGCCAGAATTATGTACGTATCAGGTGGTAGTTGTGATCTTACCGCTCCGCTTGACCCCAGCCTGGACGAAACAGGCGCGAATATTTGGGCCACTTACGGCGACCCGGATATTGATAATGACCACTATTATCAAGTCGGCACCTCAACTAGCTGGATCATAACCTCGCCGGGCCAAAATTATGTTTTCTTTGATTGGCAAGCGTATTTGGATGAGCCGGATGCTAACGGTGATTATTGTCTGGGCTTGGTGGTTAATGACGGCGGGTTTGACCAGGTCGCTACCCATACTCTTGATTTTACATTAGATAATGTTGATCCGGCGATACCCGGCAATTTAACTTTTGATTCAAAGAGCTATAATAGCGTAACTCTTGATTTTAGCACATCCAGTAGTGACACTAATTTTGACCAATACATAATTTATTACAAAAAAGGCATAAGCGGCGTTAGCGAAACTGATACGCCTTTTGATAAAGATGACGATTCCAATCTTGATTTTGTAAATTACGGTACGGCCGCCACTACCACGATCATTGGCCTTGATCCTGACACTGATTATGTTTTTAATATTTGGGCCTATGATGTTTATGGCAACGCAACCAGTGCTTTAGTGGAGCTTACAGCAAAAACCAACGCTCAGCCTGTTAATATTTCAGCGGATGAGCAGTACCTGGACGACGGTTTTACCGTGATTTCAAACAATACCTGGATTAACGAAAATAATGTAATACTTCAAGCCTCGGCTCATGACCAGGACGCGACTGACTCAATTACTTTTTACTATGAGGTACTAACCGCAACTGGCACTTTTAGCATTGCTACAAGCGCGCCAGGCGATTATTGCGCTTATTCCACGGCCTATTTGTCGTGCGATAACAATATCTGGGGCGTTTCCACCAGCACTTCCAATCTGCCAAGTGATTGGTATAGTGAAGATTGGTTATTTCGTAAAGCAATTACTATAAATTCCAGCCAGGTCGCTACTAGCGTTGGCGCGATGCCGATTTTGGCCACCACAACCGACGCTGATCTGGCGGCCAGGGCCAGAAGCGATGCGTATGATATATTGTTTACTGATTCAGACGGCATTACCAAGATCCCTTATGAGCGCGAGTATTATAATTCCGGCACCGGCGAGCTAACGGCCTGGATAAAGACCGCTGTTTCTTCAACAACAGACAAAGTGATCTATATGTATTACGGCAACGCGGCCTCAGACACGGATCAGGCAACTACGACCGGGGTCTGGGATATTGGCTACGCAGGCGCCTGGCATTTGAGCGAGAATGTAGTGGATGAAAGCTCCTGGGTAAACGCACATTTGGACTCCGGCACTTACGGCAATGACGGCGATCAATATGGCAATAACGAAATGCCAGGACAAATTTATCGCGGTCAGGAATTTGACGGCATTGATGATTATATTGATATTGGCAATACCAACAATACCATTAACGGGGCGGCTTTCTGGATCAAGGCTGATTCTCTTACCCAGGATATTATGGACTTTGATAATGGCACGCATACGATCGCGCTAACCAACGGCGTTTTAAGCGCGCCCGGATTTGTCAGCCCAACATTTTACGTTGACGGGATTGCCACCACCACGCTGGACACGGGCTGGCACCACGTAATAGCCGCAACCGACACCGGATTTAGCGCCAGCGACTTTGATATCGGACGGATTAACACAAGCTATTTTGACGGTTTGATTGATGAGGTTCGTCTTTTAAGCGTTAGCCGCGGCATTGGATGGGCAAGCACGCAAGCCAATAACCAGCGTGATGTTGATAGCTTTCTTGGTTTTGGAAGTGAAGAGTTGGCAATTTCTTTTTATGAAACTATGCTGGTAATTACTGTTCCGGATAATCCCGACTACGCCAGCGGATATAAATGGCAGGCCATGGCTTGTGATGATGATAATGACTGCACTGTTTGGGATGAGTTTAATTCAACTACGCCGAATTTTAAAATTGACACTACCTTGCCCGGCGCTCCGGGACAATTAAGCGAAGATTCCAAGACCTCAAATACTATTACCCTGGCCTATGGGGCGGCTGCTAATGAAGATAATTTTGTTGAATATAAAATATACTATTCAACCACTTCGCCGGTATTTGAGACTGATATTGAACATAATGATTCTGATCTGGGCGATCAATATTACAATAGCGCCACTGACACAACCGTAACCGGTCTGAATCCGGATACCACTTATTATTTTAATATTTGGGCTTATGATATTGTCGGCCATACAACCAGCTCTACTCCAGTATCAATAACTACTAATAATGCCCAATCATCTCCGGGCGCGGCTTTTTACACCAAAAATACCCGGGTGCTTTATTATCGGGTTTGGGATGGAGTAAATTGGGGAGCGGAACAAGCCGGCCCGACACTGGGCAGCGATGTTGGCGATAATATCCGGCATATCCGAACGCAAAGAAGCGACGATGGCGGCAAAGTAGGCATATTAATAAAAACCTGGGATGGAACCAATCAGGAATGGTGGGGCGCTGTTTATCGCTACGCGGCTAATGATTTTATCAGCGCATCATCTTTGGGCTCGGCGCAATCATCAACTACAAATAATCAGCTTTTAACCGCTTGTATTGCCGCCTTGTCTGACGATGAATTTATAGTTGTACGCAATAATAATGCGTCAGACGGGACTTTGATATTTTCTTGGAACGGTACGGACGAATGGGTAAACGAAGGAGCCGGACCAAATCCAAGCGCGGTCATGAACGGCTGCGCGCTTGAACGCCGGCCCGGTACTGACAACTATTTGCTTCTTACCTTTGATGATGATGGCGACACGGGCACGGCCTATTATTACGGCGGTTCAAGCTATACTGACTCATGGACAGTCTGGAGCCAGCATTCAGGAGACGAGGAAGATATTGATAATTATGTTGGCCAGGCCTTTTTTGACCCAAGCGACAATACCCAGGGCGCGTTCAGCTATTCCAACAGTACTGTTAATAATTACGCTTATGCCAAGTATTTTCTCTGCGACAACACTTCAATTAATTTTGGCGCTCCGGTTGCCGGCCCTGGCTCAGCTCCGGATGACTGGGGCAATGATTTTGTCCACGGTGAATTCGCGCCTGACCCGACCAGCAGCGGACTGGCTTATTACGCCGGTCGGGATATTGGCGGAGAGTTGAATGTTTACCAAGTTGACGCGTCTGATTCAAGTATTGGCTGGGCCACCACGACTAATGGCGATAATATCAGCGCCGGCGATCTTTATTCCGAAACAAATGATTCCCAGAAGCCATTCGCGATTGAATTCTATAAAGGCGGACACGGAGTGGTTGTCGGCCTGAATAATACCGGCGCGTCATTGCCTTATTACAGCACGATCAGTACGGCAGGAAGTTCTTTAAGCGCTACTTCTTCGGTTGAGAACGCCACTAACGATGTCTGGACCCGGGTTCGGCTTTATAACGACCCGAATGAAGACGAGCTGCTGGCAATATTTCAAAATGATAATACTGATTATATCACTGCTTTTTGGGACGGCGGCAATGACCAATTTTACGCGGCCGGAACCCAGGCCTGGACCGAGCTGGCCACTTCAACCGGAGCGGCTAGTCAGAATGACGAAAATATTTCTTTTGCTTATACCAAGAATAATTCAGCCCCTGATCTGCCAACAGGCCTGGGACAATACAAAAATGACGGGCTTACGGATATTGCCAATCAAGCCTGGACCAATGCCAGCACCACGCAATTTGTCGCTTCCATTACGGACGCGGACACCTCTGAAATAATAACTTATTATTTGCAGCTTTTGCCAAATAATGACACTTTTGCCACAACCACGGCTGAATTGTCCAATGCCTGCGGCTCAAGCACGCCGTTTAACTCCTGCAATTCAAAAATTTGGGCAATTGCGTCTTCCACGCCCGGCGATTACAGCACTGAACCGTACACGGCAACCGCCACTATCGGCTATATTCCGGATTCAACAATCGGCTATAAATGGCAGGTGATTGCCTGCGATGACAGCAGCGCTTGCTCAAGCTGGGCGTTATTTAACGCTACAGCGCCGAATTTTTATGTTGACACAACCGCTCCGACCGCTCCGGGAGAACTTATTGATATCCAGGTAACCGGTAATTCCATAACCCTTCAATTCGGCGCGACCAGCACGGAAACAAATTTTGACCGTTATCAGATCCATTACGCGACTAACAGCAGCGTGCAGCTAAGCGATACTGAACACTCTGACAGTGATTTAACCAATAAATTATTTAATTATACAACACAAACAATTGTTAATAACCTGGCCTCCAATACTTTGTACTATTTTAATATTTGGGCGTTTGATTTGGCCGGAAATCGGGCCACTGCCACCCCGGAAATATCCACTACCACAAATATTGGCCCGCGCCTCGCGCAAATATCATATCTTTTGGAAAATGATGATGGAGTTAATGTAAATTCCAATACCGCTGATGTTGCTTCAAACACGCCGCTAAACAATATCAATATCGGGGAGCGAATCAATGCCCGTCTCCAGCTTGAGAACTTTGGCGGAGATATTATGAGCAATAAGGTTTATCAATTACAATATGAAAATCAAACCGATGATCCCGGGAACTGGTATAACGTGGGAGCAGCGACCGAGATAAGCCATTCACCCGGACTGTCCGGCGCTGTTAACGGCCAGGCCATTACTTTAAGCAAGGCAGCGGCTAATGCCAACCAATGGAATGACGGCACGTGGCACGAAGACACGGGTCAAATCGGTTCTTACTCATTAACCGAGCAGTATTATACCGAGTTTGTGTTCGCGATTGAGACCGGTAATGCCGCTACTAACACGGCATATCGGCTTCGCTTATACAATTTGACTGACAGTGAAGAATTGGAAACTTACACTAATTACGCCGTGATTAACACGATCGTATCGGAAAGTAAACGTTATTCTAAGGAAATAAATGGGAGCTTGCCCACTGATACGAATGATTTAAATTATTATCTTGACCCGGAAGGATACGCGGATGTGTTCTCTGATGACAATGTAAACCGTGATGAATTAACAAGTTCAGCCAATTACGCGATCTACAATTTTGCAACCAAACATACCAACAGTACGGAGGCGGCGTCTTCAACCTGGAACGGCCGGTCCACTATCGCGCCGTTTTCAAATAATGTTGTACTGCAGGCATATCGCTTTGGCACGACCAATGCCTGGGTAACGCTTGATACGGAAAACGCGGCCGGCGCCGGAGCTGACTTTGATTTAACAGCAACGCTTAATTCAAATCTATCTGAATATTATAATGGCGGCAATTGGATATATTGGCGCGTTTATCAAGTGTCCGGTACGCAGACGCTTCGTACTGATTATTTTAATATTAATTATTCAGCGCCGATTCCTTATGTAGAACAAATTCATTACCGCTGGCGCAATGACGACGGCACAGAGCTAAACGCGACCTGGCTGGAAGATGAAGATACCGGAAATCCGACTTTGGGCAATGCTTTAAGCAAAGGCAGTTCAACTCGTTTGCGTTTCGCAGTGGTTAACACTGGCGGGGGCGAGGCAACAACTTATCAATATCAAATAGAATATGCCTCATCTTCTGATGGCTGTTCCACTGATCCCGGCAATTGGGAAACAGTGCCAATAACAGCCACGACCGAACATTTTGAAATGGCCACTAGCACTTATTTTAATGATGGCGAAGCGACAACAGCCACGACAACAAATTCCGAGAACTATACATTTATCGCCGGTGATATGGTGGCGGATTCATCAAACACCAGCGGGCAAATATCTTTAAGCGAAGGCAGATACACAGAGCTTGAATATATAATGCTGGTGACCATTAACGCCGATACCGGCGGAACCTATTGTTTTAGAGTAACTAATAATAGTTCTGTTCTTAATAATTATGATACTTATCCGGTTGTTACCTTGGCGGGTAATACCAATAACGCCCCTGGTTTTGACGCTCATCCATCTGATAATAATTCCGCTTCCACTTCGCCGACAAATTATGGCGCTGATATAAGCTTTACCGCCACGGCCTCGGATGATGAACATAGTTATTATTTGGCGATTTGTAAAACTAACAGTATAACCCCGGGAAATGACGGACCGCCAATATGCGCGGGCGGCGCTTGGTGCACTTCCACTTTAACAGCCAGCGCTAATGAGGCCGGCTGCAATTATACAACAGCCACTACTTCGGAAATGCTTGACTGGTGGGGATTTGCCTGCGATAAAGCCGCCGGATTTGGCGTGGCCAAGTGTTCGTCCGGTTCCCAGGGAAGCGGTGATATATTTGATGATTCACCTTTTGTAATTAACCATCCCCCGGATCTTACTCAGGCTTCAACCACAGAGAACAATAAGGATCCGGGCGAGACCTATACGATTACCGCCAGTGTCACAGACGCCGATACTGCCGGGGGCGCCGATACTATGGATTTATTCGTGTGTTCTCAAAATAGCGCTGTCGCTGGCGTCGGTTGCGCCGGAGTAGGCAATATTGAGCTTTGTTCCGAATCCGCCACTAGTTCGCCAAACGCGTCTTGTCCTTTTTCCACTTCTTCGCCGGCCATTGCCGGAACCTATACTTATTACGCGTTTGTTTTTGACAGCCATGGCCTGGCCGCCTCTCCGGCCTCGCGCAGCGGCACTTATACGGTTAATAACGTGGCGCCGAATCTTGGAACTCTGTTATTGAATAATGGCAGTGGTATTACTTTAAACATTAAAGGGGCCGGCGATATTTCAATTTCTGCCGTTAACGCTTCCATAGAAGATGAGAACGGATGCAATGATCTGGTAAGCGCGGTTGGCCGGATATATATGTCCAATGCCGCTAATGGATTTAACTGCGCGGCCGATAACAACGATTGTTATCATATTGACACGGCCAGCTGCGTGATCAGCGGCTGCGCCGGCGGCACTGATAAAACAGCGGTCATTACCTGCGCGGCCGGCATGAAATATTACGCTATACCGACGACAGAAGATAAGTCCGGCTCTAATCCCTGGAAAGATTATAATTGGCTGTCTTATATGCAGGTTTATGACGGTTCAAACTATAGCGCAACAACTTCAGCCGGGGTTGAAGTTGGTATCAGTCTGGCCTTAAATGTTGAAGAAGGCGCAATAGATTTTGGCTCGGAAATGGAGGAAGGTGATAATAGCGGCACTGACAATTCCACGACCACGATTGAAAATGCCGGCAATTGCCCGATTGACACGAATATATCAGGCACGGATATGATAGGTAATCCTAGCGGAACCATTGATGTTGAGAATATTAAGTGGCATACTGACAATTTTAATTATACTTTGGAAGGGACCGCTCTTACCGAATCAGATGATCTGGTTGATATTGCTGCTCCGCGAGCCACTACTTCGTCTGATGTTGAAGACCGGATATATTGGGGGATCAGCATTCCTCATGAGGCGAATTCCAGCACGTATAACGGACAAAATGATTTTCAAGTTCTTCTGGACGTTGATAATTGGTAGTTGTCTTTGTTTAATTTTATTTTAAATTTTTAAAACTCAAACCTATGCAAAATCAAGCACAAAATTTTAACCAGGATTCAGATTTAGATCAAGAACAAAACAAAAATCAGGAGCAGCCGTTTAAAAAAGAGCCTTTTTTTCTTATGACCATTAAAACACCTTTGATTGTTTTGATTTTCATCGCGCTTGGAGCGGTGATTGGATTGATGGGATATGTTTTAACAAAAAAACAAGTAAAAGTTGAAGCGCCAGAAGTAAAAGTATCAGATGAGATTATTAAAACTGATAGTTCCGATTTACCGTCCAAAGATTCAGCGACGGATGACTGGCAGATTTATCGAAGCGAAAAAGGCGGCTTTGAATTAAAAGCACTGGTTAAATGGGATTTTTATGAACATATTTCCTCTGTAACGGGAGGTGTAGACCTTTTCTTGTTTTTTGATAAAGATGCAACAACTACCAGTATTGATGAATATGATTATGTACAACTAAACATAAGAATTAAACAAAATAAGCAGAATTTATCAATGGAAGATTTTTATAATGGCAAGCAAAGTACCGAGTTATTCCGTAATGCTCAAGGCGGCTATAACGAAGTAATAATAGGAGGAAAAAATGCTGTTAGATTTAAAGAAAAGGATGATATTGGGGCAGATGTTGTTGTTATTCCGCTGCATGGCAAGTTTATAGAAATAGATAGTGCTAATTCTAATATAGAGATGTTCAATCAAATCCTCTCCACTTTCAAATTTATAGAAGATTAAACTTGACAATATGAAGAATATTTTGTAAAATATAGTCATAATATTTAAAAAGATTTAAAAATTATGAATATAATTTTAAAGAATAGAACAATTTTGCCTAATATTGCCAAACAGCTTAATAATGATTTAGTGTTGATCTTGATCGGGGCAAGGCAATCAGGCAAAACATCTATTTTAAAATTGCTTGCAAAATATATTAAAAAGCATTATCCCAAAAATAGCATACTCTATTTTGATCTGGAAAAGCCTGATATTTTGGAAAATTTTTTAGATTACAGATCAATTTTAAATTTTTTGAAAACACAGGGCATTGATAAAAATAAAATGAATTTTATTCTATTGGATGAATTTCAAAAAATGCCAACGCCGGCAAAGACACTGAAAATAATCCATGATCATTATCCGTTTTTAAAAATAATCGCCACAGGGTCGTCATCTTTAGAGATAAGCAAGAAATTAAGAGAAGAATCAATGGTTGGCAGGAAAAGAATTTTTACCGTTTTTCCATTGGATTTTGGAGAATATTTAAATTTTATCAAATTTGACGATTACGAAATATTTAAAAGAGTTATAGAAAAAGACATTGATCCAAGCTCAGTCAAGCAGAAGTTTATTTCCAGTTCGGAAGAAAGCGCTATCTGGGGTTTATATCCAAAAGTAGCTTTGCTTGATAATCATGAAGAAAAGCGCCAGGAATTAGCTGAGATATACCAGTCATATCTAAATAAAGATATTGTTGGTTTTTTAAACGTTGAGGATGCTGTTTCTATAAACAAGCTGGTTTCTTTGCTGGCTGTCCAGATTGGTAATCTGTTTAATCAGAATGAAATTACAAAAGTTGCCGGTATTTCCAGGCATATTTTAGAAAAATATCTTTTTATTTTAGAAAACACATTTATCATCAGCCGCCTGCTTCCTTTCTATACCGATAAACAAAAAGAGGTTATAAAAATGCCGAAAATGTATTTTATGGATACCGGGCTGCGCAATTTCGCGATTAAAAATTTTAATTCCTTAATAACGCGCCAGGATACCGGTTCATTAATGGAAAATTTTGTTTTTTTGGAATTATTAAAGCGCAAGAAAATCACGGATGAAATTCGTTTTTGGAGAACGCCGCACAAAGCTGAGGTTGATTTTATTATTTTGGGAGAGGCAAATAAAATTACTCCGATTGAAGTAAAATATAAATCATTCGCGAAACCGATCGCGCCTTCCGGCTTAAAAGCGTTTATCAATCTTTATTTGCCAAAACAAGCTTTTGTTTTAACTAAGGATTTCTATGCTGTATCAAAATACAATCAATGCAAAATATATTTTTTGCCAGTGTTTTTAACGGCTAAGATTTTTAAGATTTTAAGTCAAAAATAATTTTAATTTTTAAAATTACAAATTTATACCAAACCAAACTCAAAACCCGAATCAAAATTCAGATTTAGATCAAGAACAAAATAAGAATCAAGAGCAGCCGCTTAAAAAAGAGCCTTTTTTTCTTATGACTCTCAAAACACCTGTAATTGTTTTGATTTTCATCGCGCTTGGAGCGGTGATTGGATTGATGGGCTATGTTTTAACAAAAAAACAAGTAAAAGTTGAAGCGCCAGAAGTAAAAGTATCAGATGAGATTATTAAAATTGATAGTTCCGATTTATCATCCAAAGCTTCAGCGACGGATGACTGGCAGATTTATCGAAGCGAAAAAGGCGGCTTTGAATTAAAAGCACCGGTTAAATGGGATTTTTATGAACATATTTCCTCTGTAACGGGAGGTGTAGACCTTTTCTTGTTTTTTGACAAAGAAGCAACAACTACCAGCATTGATGAATACGATTATATACAGTTGAATATAAGAATTAAACAAAACAAACTGAATTTATCAATGGAAGATTTTTATAATGGCAAGCAAAGTACCGAGTTATTTCGTAATGCTCGAGGCGGCTATAACGAAGTAATAATAGGAGGAAAAAATGCTGTTAGATTTAAAGAAAAAGACGATATCGGGGCAGATGTTGTTGTTATCCCGCTACAGGGCAAGTTTATAGAAATAGATAGTGCTAATTCTGATATAGAAATTTTCAATCAAATCCTCTCCACTTTCAAATTCATAGATTAAATTTGTTAAAAACCAGCGTTTTATGGTATAGTATATATAATTATTACCCCATGCAAAAATCAAGGAGTTTAATTAATTTTAAAAATTTTATTGTCAGCCTGGCCCTGGCCGTAATCTGGGTGGCTGGGTTTTTTGTTTGGCAAAATAAGCATTTATTGCCGGCCGCGGCCGAGGAAGAAGAAGAGGATAATACACCGCCATTAATCTACAACGTTGGCGTTTCCAGTATTAACGCGACATCCTCAATCATCACTTGGGAAACCGATGAATTAGCGGATTCATTGATCAATTACGGCCTTAATAAGGAATACGGGATCATCCGCGATCCGCGGGCCGACAAATTTGAGCACATGATAATCGTTGAAAATTTGGCGCCGGACACGAATTATTTTTTTAGGATCACTTCGGCTGATGACAGCGGCAACCAGGGAATATCCAGCGATTATACTTTTCAAACCCTTAAGGATAAAGAAAAAGAGATGGAATTTGACGGTCTTCAAGAAGAAGTCAGTGAAGAAGGGATAGCCGGCCTTAACGAGGTCGGGGTTGAAGAAATACTTCAGGCGATAAAAAGCATTTCCTCGGAAGAAGTGCTGGAAAAGATTGAAGAGGAGCTTAAACAAACCGCTGAAGAAGTGCTTTCGCCGCCAACCATTATTCTTGATTACGCCGATGTTGAGGTCGGGACCGACTACGCGATAATCACCTGGGAAACCGACAAAGAATCCAATACGATCGTGGCTTTGGCAGACGAGGATGATTATGATGAAGACGCGGCTGATCCGTATCGCTGGCGCGAAGGCGGCCCGGACGACATGACACTTGAGCATCGGGTGGAGATAACCGGCCTGAATCCGGCCACGGTTTACCATTTTCAGGTTTCATCACAGTCAACTTTGGGTTTAACCGGCTATAGCAGTGACAAAATTTTCAAAACCAAATCAGTCAAGCCGGAAATATATAATATTCAGCTGTCCAAGGTAGAGGAAGAATCAGCCACCATTCGCTATACGACCAATGTTCCTTGCTCGTCTATTATTGATTATACTAATTTAAATACGAACGATACCAAACTGGAAGGCAATTCCAGCTATTTGACCGTCCATCGGACGCGGCTTACTAATTTGATCTTTGATACTTATTATTCATTTATTGTTAAAGTGGAGAGCGAGGACCAGGAAAAGGCCGAGAGCGCTCCGATCACTTTTATTACGATCAAAGATGAAGAGCCGCCGGTAATTACTAAGGTAAATACCGAGTCAACCATATATCCGGGTTCGGAAAACAAGATCCAGACCATTGCCTCCTGGCGTTCGGATGAACCGGCCCAATGCCAGCTGTTTTATCATCAGGGCCTGGTGGTAATTGACGAGCCGCAATCGCTTATCAAGGAAGAGGATTTTGCCGTTAAGCATGTTCAGGTAATCACAAATTTTTTACCTTCCACGGTCTATAAATTCTGGATAGTATGCGATGACGAAGCCGGCAACGCTTCAAGATCAGAGGATTTTACCATGCTTACCCCGACCCAGGAGGAAAGCATTATTGATATTATTATTAAAAACTTTGAAAGTACTTTCGGCTGGCTTAAAAAGATGAAAATATAATTTAGATAACAGATAGCAGATAACAGAATCCCGAATACCCGGGACTGTCGTCTGTCGTCTGTCGTCTGTTAACAATGCCTCAACCAATCGTAAAAATCAAGGATCTGGATATTACTTATAATCTGGGCAAAGAAAACGAGTTCAAAGCGACTCGGGGCGTTAGTATGGAAGTGTATCCGGGAGAATTTGTCGCCTTTTTCGGACCGTCAGGCTGCGGCAAATCAACTATTTTTTACAGCATTCTGGGGATACTGGAGCCATCGGCCGGACAGCTTTTAGTTAAGGGTGAAAATCCTTATTCTTTTTCGCCTGAGGAAATGGTAAGGTTCCAAACCAAGATCATCGGTATTGTTTACCAGGCTTTTTATTTGATTACCTCTTTATCGGTAATTGACAACGTTGTTTTGCCGCAAATTTTTCATGGCGTTAATCCTGGCAAACGGCGGCGCTGGGCCAAGCAGGTATTAAAGCGCTTTGGCATGGAGGAGCATGGCGATAAATATCCGGATAATCTTTCCGGCGGACAGTCTCAGCGCGTTTCCGTGGCTCGGGCAATGGTCAATAACCCGAATATTCTTCTAGCTGATGAGCCGACCGGCAACCTGGATTCAACTTCAACCAAGCAGGTAATGGACTCAATGGCGGAAATAAATTCAGTTGACAAGAAAACAGTTATTATGATCACCCATAACGCTGCCCAGCTGTCGTATTGCCACCGCGTATTTTATTTGCGCGACGGCAAATTGGAGCGCGTTGTGCCGAATCCGGAAAAAAAGCAGATCGCGAAAATTGATAAGCATAAGATACTGATAACCGAGTTTGACCAGCTTTCCAAGCTCTTTCCCTATGAAGATCCGATCACTCTTAAAGTAAAGAGCCTGGTTAATTACCTGACCCAGGATCTTAATTATTACCAGTTGCAGCGTTTGGAAGATATAATCAAGCTGGTGGTGGAGAGAAAAATAAGCCAAAAAGAATTTAAAAGCCTGGTAATGAAAAATTATAACCAGGGCGGCATTGATCTGACGGAAAGCCTGGCCGCGCATATGTCTGAAAAAATTTATAAAATAATCAGGCAATCCGAAGATATCCGCCGTTTTCGCCGCCGTTTTCTTAATTCTAATTTCTTTTCCCGCGAAAACGTGCTAGTCAGAAATCTGGCTAAATTCGTAATGGATGAGTATAAAAAAGAGCTTAGCCTGGTGCAGCGCCGCCGGCTAAAGGATCTGGTTTATAAGCGGATTACCGGCCTTATTTCCCGGCGTGATTTTAAGGACGCGCTCAGGGTTGAACTCCCGGATGGGGGAGTGGGCCTGGGCAAGGTTTGGTCGCGCAAGCTAACCCGTTATTTTGAGAAATTATTAATGCAGGGAACAGATTCCAAAGGCCACCATTAGTCCTCTCCCCCGCTCGCTATCGCTCGCCTCCCCCTCTCCTAATTAGGAGAGGGGGCTGGGGGGAGAGGGCTAGGTCGGCTATTAAACTAATTAATTAATCACTAATTAAGCAATCAACTAACATTTATGATGAGATTGGATGACATGTTAAAACTCGCTACCAGGATGTTCAGGACCCGGCCGGCCCGGACCTGGCTGACTATTCTTGGTATTGGAGTCGGTTTCGCGGCTGTCGTGATCCTTGTCGGCCTTGGCTTTGGCTTGCAAGGCGTATTGCTTGAAAAGATCGTGTTTGGCGAAGCAATGCTGTCTTTAAATGTTGTTACTCCTCCTTCCCGGGTAGTGGTAATAGAAAATGAACAGCTGGATCAGTTTAAACAGCTGCCAAATGTACAGGATGTAGCGTCTTTAGCCAGTTTTACCTCGCTTATTACTTTTGGCGATTTGACCGGCAGCATTATGCTAAATGGCGTAGAGCCCAAATATTTTCGCTATGCCGGCATAGTTGCCCAGCATGGAGAATTATTTGAGAACGGGCAGGCCGATTACGCGCTGTTATCATCCGCGGTTTTAAAGCTGTTTGACATGGAGCCGGAAGATATTATCGGGCAAAAGGCAAGCTTTAAGGTTTTTCTTCCAATAGATGACGGAGAGGATGAGGTTAGGGAAATTCCTTTAAACAAGGAATACACTATTAAAGGAATTATTGAAGACGATGCTTCAATATTCGCCTATGTTGCCCAGCAAGAGCTTAGTTCCCAGTTTGTAATTCCTTATTATGAAAAGGCCAGAGTCAAGGTAACGGACCGGATTTATCTTGATTCCGCTGAGGCTCAAATTTTGGAACTGGGATTTATTGTAACCGCGCTTTCAAAAACCGTAGAGCAAGCAAATAAGATATTTGCCGGAGTACAGGTTGCTTTGGCCTTGTTTGGCGCGATCGCCCTGATCGTATCAGCCATCGGCATGTTTAACACCATGACCGTAACGCTCCTGGAGCGGACCAAGGAGATCGGGATCATGCGCACGATCGGCGGTTCGCCGTTAAATATTAAGGTAATGTTTTTAACTGAATCAGTATTAATGGGATTTCTTGGAGGAGTGGTCGGGATCGGGATCGGCGTGGGCGGCGGGCTTACGATCAATTTTATGCTTAATACTTTGGCAACCCGCATGGGCGGCGCCCCAATGGCTCTTTTCCGCTTTCCAATGCCGTTTTTGATTTTTATCGCGGTTTTTTCCGGAGTAATGGGCTATGTTACCGGGCTTTTTCCGTCCAAACGAGCCGGCAAGCTGAACCCATTAGACGCAATTCGCTATTCGTAAGTTAATAAATTTTGTAACTATTTTACTATGTCTTTAATGAAAAAAATTAATCCGAAAGTAAAGGATTTTTTTACTGAAAAGGAGAATATTACGATGATGGGGCTGATGTGGGCATTTTATTGGCGTTGGGCGCTGTTAATTATTGCGATTATGCTTTTAATAATGGTAGTGGCTTTTGGCTTTGGTTTTATTGCCATGATTGCCGGCTTAAGCGCGGGAGCTGCGGCGGTATAAAAATGAATGAATAAAAGAAAAGCAATTATTTCAGTTGTTATTTTATTCAGCCTAATTATTGTTGGTTTGTTTTTTGGAGCTCAGTTTGATAAATACAGGAATAAAGAAACAATAAAAGGGCTGGCATTGAATAACGTTCCGGCTGATAGAAAATATGTTCGCTTAAGTTTATTTAATACTTTGCCTGACAAGATCAGCCTGCAAATTCCGGAAGATTGGGAGGGTTCGTATCGGGTAAAAGATAATGGAAATCTAGCTAACATATTTTTTATAGATGGTCCGGAAGAGTGGGAATTACTTTCATTCAAACAGTTTAGCCAATTTGAATGGGAAAATAATTTGGATAAAAATTGGCAGAAAATTATGGAAGATAACGGATTAATTATTGTTTATAAATTATCCACAGGTGAGGGAGTTAATTTAGAGCAGATGAATAAATTTAATCAAATGCGCCGCGATATTGAGTTGATGATTCAATCCATAAAAATCAGATAAGTTAGTTATTATTTAATATTAGTAGAAAAATTAATTAAAAATTTTAATAAAAAGATAAACTTCAGTTTAAAATTAATTAAAATATAATTGTGTAATTTTGACAAATTGTGTTATAATAGTAATAGAGTTGTGGAAAGGTTCCGCATCTCTTAAAGTTTTTAAAAAACAAATTCCCCATGGCTCAAAAAATTAAAAGACAGATCAAGAGGTCAATGCCTCTTTTTATCATTTTTTGTTTGTTAACCAGCACGGCTTCTTTGGCGCTGGTTTTTAATTTTGATTTTTCTTTAAGTAATTTATTAGGCCAGCCAACCGCTTTGGCCCAGCCTTATGGCGACCAAGCCACGACCACGGTAACGGTTATGAACGCCGCTCCGCAGTGGGCCGTATATCCGGCAGAAGTTCCGATTTCCACTTCCACTTCGCCGATCAATGTCGGCTATGATATATCATTTACCGGAACCGCCAATGATCTTGAGTCTGACAGCTATTATTTAGCGATTTGCAGTTCCAGCTCAATAATCGCCTCCACGACCGGCGGGATGCCAACTTGCGTGGGCAATACTTTTTGCATTTCTACTTTGACTGTTGCCGGCAGCCAGGCAACCTGTAAATACAATAATGTTACTGATCCAAGCGCGGAAATTCAAGATTGGTATGCTTTTGCCTGCGATAACCACTCTACTGAAGGAGATTGTTCAATTGTGAGCCAGGGAGCCAATCCCGGCGTATTAGCCTCGTCTTCACCGTTTTGGGTAAACCACGCGCCTGATTTTACCGCTGTTGCCGACGACGGCGGGCAGGATCCGGGCGACGATTACACGGTTACCGCCACGGTAACGGATAGCGACAGCGTGTTAGCCGGTTTGGATGAGTTGACTCTTGATATCTGCAGCACTGATTCCTGGGCGACCTCAACCGGTTGCACCGCCACTACTTTTTGTACCGCCACTTCCACTTCAGATGATATAATTTGTGAGTGGGCAACGACTACGCCGGCCATAGATGGGAGTTGGGATTATTGGGCTTTTGTCAAAGATGAGCACGAAATGCCGGCAATCGGCAATTCGCAGACTGACATTTATGTGGTTAATAATGTCGCCCCCACGGTCAGCAGTGTTGAGCTTCATGGCGGCATAGATATTACTCTTAATTTGAAAAACTCGGCAGAAGTGCTGGCTACCGCGACCGCTATTATTGCCGACAACAATACCTGCCATGATATAGATGGCGCGACCAGTACGATCTATTGGTCCGGGGTTGCCGGCCTTCATAATTGTACGGCCGACGATGATCAATGCTATGACATTGCTCAGATTAACTGTGAGTATCAGGCCGGCTCCTGCTCCGGCACTTCCACCACCGCCACTTATATTTGCTCCACTACTATTGCTTTTCACGCTATTCCGACCGATGGCGCCGGCGGTGATTATCCTTATGGCAGCACGGATTGGCTGGCCGCTATTCAGGGCATAGATGATGATGGGGCCGTAGGAATCGCCACCACGGTTCCCGGATCAGCGGTTCATGTGGAAACGCTCCTGGCTTTGGAAGTTCAGGAATTTGGCATAAATTTCGGCTCTATCCGCGGCGGTCAGGATTCCGGCACTGATAACGGCACCACGACGTTAGAAAATTACGGCAACGCGCCGATTAACAGCACTTTCCAGGGCGATGATTTATTTAAGGGTACCAGTACAAATTATATTGAGGCGTATAATCAGCGCTACGGCACGACCACAGTCACTTACGCGTCATTAACTTATCAGCTTGCTTCAACCTCGCCTTCGGCGCCGCGCGATTTGGATATTGATAAGCCGACCACGGCCATTCAGACAATTACTGACGAGGTTTATTGGGGGATAGATATCCCGGCCGGCAAGATATCCGGTGTTTATGACGGCACAAACTATATTGTATCAGCTTTGGATAATTCCGGCTGGCAATAAAATTAACAAGTTTTTATACATAAAAAACCGCCTTAAATCAGGGCGGTTTTTTGGTTTGAAAGATAGAATATTTTTTACGCTCCTTGACAGGTTAGTTGTTATGTGGTATATATTGAATTATTGAATAAAATATAAATTTTATCTTTAATCGCTCATTATAGGGAGGGAGTGAAAAATGGAAGTAAAAAATAGTTATGTGCTTAAAAGCATCGGCTTGGTATTTAAAAATATCAAAGATATTTGTTTAATTATTGGTGGCGGTGGACTTGTTTTTTTAATTTATGCCATAGAATTCATTCTGGGCTTTTTGGTGGCAAAACGACCACGAATCTTCCGTTCTGATCCAGACCCTGGATACAGGGACCCTGACGCTCTTATTGAGTATCGGAAATGGCCTAAAATATTTGGGTATAGAGTTTACCCTGTTGTTCCAATCGGTATTATTGGAATTATTATATATTTTATATACCGATAATACCGATTAATATATTTCGCAAGAAAGGCCGCAACATAATAATAGTTGCGGTCTAATTTTTTTCCTTAAAATAATGGGATAAATAATCTGTTTTTAATATCATATTTTATAGTCAAGGAATTTGAATA